>DASXLB010000049.1 GCA_036496585.1 Vicinamibacterales bacterium | reverse complement strand
TTGTGTACGCACACAAGAATCCTTGACTCCAGCCACAGTCTTACGCATAATGTTCAGTATGAACAGGCTGAGCACGGCAAAGCGGGCGCAAATCGTGGCGGCGTTGGTGGAGGGGAACAGCCTCCGCAGCGTGACCCGGATGACGGGCGTGAGCATCAACACCGTCACGAAACTGCTCGTGGAATTGGGCACGGCCTGCGCGAACTTCCACGATGAGCACGTTCGCAACGTGAAGGCGAAGCGTATCGAGGCAGACGAGATCTGGACGTTCTGCTACGCACGTCGTGAAAACGTGCCCGAGGGAAAAAAGGGCGAGTTCGGCTACGGCGACGTGTGGACGTGGGTGGGCATGGATGCGGATTCCAAACTGGTGCTGTCGTGGACTGTGGGACGCCGCACAGCGCAAACAGGCTACGAGTTCATGCACGACCTGGCGGATCGCCTCGCCAATCGCGTGCAGCTCACCACGGACGGCCTGCACGCGTACCTCGTCGCCGTCGAATCAGCCTTCGGCAACGACATCGACTATGCGAGGTTGATAAAAGTGTACGGCAGCGACCCGAGGGAGGAGCGGAGATACGCCCCGCCAGTGTGTCTCTCGTCAAAGGAGGAAGTGATCTCCGGCACGCCCGATCCCGGCTACATCTCAACGTCGTACATCGAGCGTCAGAACCTCACGATGCGGATGGGCATGCGCCGATTCACGCGGCTGACGAACGGGCACTCCAAGAAGATTCAGAATCACTGCCACGCCATCGCGTTGCACTACGTCTACTACAACTTCGCGCGCAAGCAGGCGGCATTAAAGGGCACGCCTGCGATGATCGCTGGCCTCGCGGATCGCGTCTGGACGATTGAAGATATTGTGCGGCTGCTCGATGCAGCCGAGAAAAAAGCCGCGTAATAGTGGCCTCGCCCAAGCTCCTTGCACGGCCCACCTTGTTGCGGTTCAGCGACCGCGTGCAGGAACTTCGCTGCGAACGCGGCTTGACTCAGTGTGAGCTTGGGAAACTGGCTTACATGACCGAGGAGTTCATCTACAGGATCGAGCGAGGGACTGAGAATCCCTCGCTCGAATCGATAGCGCTGATCGCGCTCGCGCTCAACTGTGACATCCGCGATTTGCTCTTGCCTGAATGAGGCTTGGTAGTACCCGTCAGAACATGTCCGCTGTCACGGCTTTCTGTAGGATTTCTGACGCAATCTCCTCGCCGGAATAAAGCATCTTGCGCCCGTCCGGCTGACTGGATTGCGCGGCATACACAAGCTTGTTGCCGTCAATGTAGAGGGAGTACGTGGTCATTGCGCCATCGCCTGAGACGTATGCCGCTCCTATTTTCTTGATAAGGAACTGCATGTGGTGGCCGCGTAAGTCGTAGCTCGCGAGGACGTCGAGCTTGACGGACTTTCCGCCCTGGATCTGAAATCCATTTCCGCGCTTTTTGAAATCAACCGGACCGACCTTATCGCTTAACTCGGCCGCGAGATCCTCGAACGCCTTTGTGACGCCTTCCAAGAACTCCGGCATGCGGCTCTGGAGCAAGCTGTCATCAAGCAGTTTTTCGTTGCGCGAGTCGTTCGCGCGCCGCTGTGAGTCGCTCAGGCCGTTTCGGAGCCGGTCAATCCATTCAGTCATGGCGGGAGTATGCGCTTGCGCTGGCACAGTGTCTAACTCGATGGCGATGCCGCGCCACGTTAGCGATCCCCATAGCCGCATATCGCAGTATACTCGACAGCGGTTAGCTACTTACTTTAAGTAAACTGAGACAGTGCCCCTAAAGGTCCGCCCTACAGAGGCATGTTCAGCGCAGCGCCCACATGGCTTCGGCGTGCCAGACCGCGTTCTGCTGCGGCAGCCACGCCGGCAGGCTCTGCCAGCCCGTGCCGCCCGGAAGCCGCGTCGAGAGGAGGATCGCGGTCGCCGACGGCAGCGCTCCCTCGGTCCCCGCTTTGAACGAGGCCTGCCACGTCACGCCGTCGACCGGAATCGCGACATAGAGCGCCCGCCAGCGTCCGCCCGTCACGATGCCGGGGAGATTGCTGCGTGCCGGCGTCACGTGCTCGGGCGCGAGGAACGCGACGCTCAGCCCCGGTTCACGCGGGACCACGGTGACGGTCACCTCGCTGCCCGCCGCGACCGGCGTCACGGTGAAGGCCGCCGCCGCGGGCGGCGGCCCGGGCGAGGGCACGCTCGTGCGAAAGACGAATGGCAGCGCAAAGCGCGGCCACGGGACGCTGCCCTGGAGTGCGTCGGTCGCACGAAACCAGCCGCCAGGCGCGCCCGCGTCGAGATCGAGCCCAGGTTCCTGCGAGGCGACCTCGACCGTGGCCGTCGACGCATTCGACTCGACGAACATGCGGACCGACCGCCGCTGCGGCTCGCGATACGTATAGGCGGGCGCGGCATGGGCGAGTCCGCCGGCGATCGCGGCCGCCGCCAGCAGGCATGCCGTGCCGAGCGCCGGACGGACCAGCGGCCGCGTCGCCGCGACGGCGGCCACGAGCGGCGGCACGACCATCGCGCCCGCCGCGAGCATCACCGCCGCATACAGCCAGACCGGTGTGATCAGGGGCAGCCGCGCGAGGAGGGCGACGAGAAACCGCAGCAACTCCGCGCAGTCGCGCAGCCAGAGCGTGCCGGCCACGCCCAGCACGACGACCGAGACGATGCGCACCGCGTGGATGTTGCCGACCGGGATCGCCAGCAGACCGATACCGGCGACGAGCAGCGGCAGCGTCCACAGGTAGGCCGCCGACGGCGCGGTCGCGCCCATGACCCCGGCGAGCACGACCCAGAGCGGCAGCGTCACGCTCCAGACGAACATCGGATGCCGCGGACCGTGCGCGCGGGCCGGGAGCTGTGCGCCGAGGCGGCTTGCCAGCCAGCCGGCCAACGTCCCGAGGACGATCAGCAGCACGAACAGCCGGCCAGGCTGCGCGTACCACGGATGGTAGACAGCCCGCGATTCCCGCAGCGCCCAGGTGCCGCCGACCATCGCGGCCGCGACCAGCGCCACGCCAACGATCGTCCACACGCCCTCGAGCGCCCAGCGCCATCCGCCCAGCATCCGCAGGCTGGCGCCCACGGTTCGAAACCACGCCAGCAGGCCGAAGACGAGGGACGCGGCCGCGATCGACCAGGAGACGCCGGGTCCCCACGAGAGCGCGAACGTCCGGCCGACGTCGAAGAACGTGGTTCGCGGCGCGTTGTCGCGCGCACTCAGGTCGAGGGCGTCGAGCGCGATCGCCGTGTCCACCACGTTCTCTCCCGTTTCGAGCAGCGCGCGATCGGTGAGCCGATCGGCGGTGTCGCGCGCGGTGTGATAGGCGTAGCTGTCTCCGACGGCGGCGAAGTTGAGCCCGGGCAGGTCGTGCCGCTTCAGGATCGAAAAATCGGTGTCGTTCGGCAGGCGGCGATAGATCTCGATGCCGTACGACGTGCCCCGCGGATGCGACGCCCGCCGCGCCCACGGCGCGACGATCCAGCCGTTCGCCGGCCCGGCCTCGAACAGCAGCGCCCCGCTGTCGTTGCCCGTCGCCTCGATGTTGATGTACGCCTGCAGTCGGCCCATCACCTCGCGATCGGTGACGAGCCCGGCGGCGCCCATCAGCCCGGCTTCCTCTCCGTCGGTGATCAGGACGAAGAGCGCGTGCCGACGGTCGCCGCGCGCCGCCAGCAGCCGCGCCGTCTCCAGCGACACCGCGACGCCGAGCCCGTCGTCGGCGGCTCCAGGTGCGTCGGGCGACGAGTCGTAGTGCGACACCAGCCCGAGCGCCGCCGACTCGGCGCCGGCCTTGACGGCGATGATGTTGAAGACGTGCGCCGTCCTGCCAAGGTCGGGCCGCCGCGCGTCGGTCTCCTGCACGCGCACGTCGTAGCCGTAGAGGCGCAGCTGATCGACGAGGTAGGCGCGCGCGCGGGCGTTCTCAGGCGTGCCGATGGCGCGACAGCCGATTGTGCCCGCGAGCATCTGCACGTGCGCGCGAGCGTTGTCGAGCGAGAACCTGGATTCCGGCCGCGCACACGCCGCGCACAGCAGGAGCAACAGCAGAGCCCGCCGCTTCACGCCGACAGCTTATCAGGCGGCGGCTATTGAATGCGCACGTCGCCGGAGAACGTCTTGAAGTAGTAGTCGATACCGCCCGCACCGATGTCGGCGCGCACGCGACGGCGGTTCGACGACCGAAAGGTCATCGGCACGTCGGTGCGCAGCTCACCGCTGAAGCTGTCGAAGTCGATCGACGCAGCCGTTCCCTGCGAAATCCTGACGTCGATGTTGCCGCTGAACGTTTCGGCGTGAATCGCCTTGTCGCTGCCAGACAGATCGACGCTGCCCGAGAAGGTCTTGACGCGGAGGGTGCCGCGGACGTCCTTGACGATCACGTCGCTCGAAAATGCGTCGACATCGACCATGACGTCTGACGGCACCTCGATGTTCAGGTCGGTCTCGACGACGTTGTCGTTGCGCTCGGACCAGTCGCTGTCCTTCTTGTTGGCCTCAATGATTACGCTGTCGCCGGTTTCCTGGACGTCGAGCTTGATGTGGTTGAGGCGGTCGCGGGTCGCGCGCCGCACGGCATGGATAGCGACGTCGGCGCGGTTGGTGCCGGTAACGGTCACGTGGCCCGAGAAGTTCTTGAGCCGGAGCTGTCCGCCCGGGTGAATCGCGGCCGTCCGATCCACGCGCTCGGTTTCCGTCTGCGTGGCCTGCGCCGCCGCCGGCAGAGAGAACAGGAGGGCGCCCAGCAGAGCCGGGACCGCCAGTCGGGTTGAAATCGTCATTCTTCTCCTCGCCCGGTTTAGACGGAATCGCGACGGCCGGCGTTTATAGGGCGCAAACCGCACCACCGTTCGGCCCGTCTAATGCCTGCGTATGACCCACGACCTGGTATATGCGGTTCGCTCCTTTCGCAGGAGCCCGGCCTTCACGCTGGTCGCACTGCTGTCACTCGCGCTGGGCATCGGCGCCACGTGCGCGATCTTCAGCGTGATCTACGGCGTCCTCATCGCGCCGTATCCCTACGCCAGGCCGGGCGAGATCTGGGCGCCTCGCATCCAGGCCGTCGATGGCCGGGGCGGCCACACCTACATGCTCGACGAGCTGCCGCGTCTCGCCGCCGTGCCGGCCTTCTCGGGCGTCATGGCGACCTCCTGGGAGACGGTGCTGATGACCGGCGAGTTCGGGCCCGAGAGCTTCGGCGGTGTGCTGATGTCGGGGAACGCGTTCAACTTCCTCGGCGTGCCGCCGGTGGCCGGCCGCACGATCCAGCCGTCGGACATTCGTGCCGACGGCACCGCTGAGCCCGTTGTCGTCCTGAGCAACCGGCTGTGGTTCCGGCTGTTCGACGGCAGCCCCACCGCGCTCGGGCGCACCGTCACCCTCAACGGCCGCCCTCACACGATCGTCGGCGTCATGCCGCCGCGCTTCGGCTGGTACGGCAACGACAGTTTCTGGCTGCCGCTGGCTCCGGCGCGCACCGACATCACCGGCATCAACGCCATCATGCGGCTCTCGCCCGGCGTCTCGAAGCAGGTGGCCGAGCAGCAGCTCGACGCCTTGAACCGCCAGCTCGCGCGCGAGAAGCCGTCGGCGTTCCCCACGCGGGGCTTCACGACCACGCTCGACAACTATCTCGACGTCACCGTCGCGAGCGGTGAGATGCAGACCAGCCTGCGCCTGCTGATGGGGGCCGTCGCGTTCCTGCTGCTCATCGCATGCGCCAACGTCGCGAACCTGCAGCTGGCGCGCGGCACGTCACGGGCGCGCGAAATCGCCGTCCGCATCTCGATCGGCGCCGACCGACGCCGTTTGCTGCGTCAGCTGCTGACCGAGAACATTCTGCTCTCGGTCGCGGGCGGCGTGCTCGGCGTGCTGTTCGCGTTCGGCGCCATCCGCGCGATCGTCGCGCTCATGCCGGACTTTTACGTGCCGAACGAAGCGCGCGTCACCATCAACGTGCCCGTGCTGCTGTTCTCTCTCGGGGTCTCGGTGCTGACGGGCATCGTGTTCGGCCTGGCGCCGGCGCTCCAGTCGTCGAATCCGGACGTGACCGACGCGCTCAAAGCGTCGCGCAGCACCGGCGCCGGCGCGCACGGCAGCCACGTCCGCGATCTGCTCGTCACCGTCGAAGTGGCGCTCTCGGTCGTGCTGCTGATCGGGTCGGCGCTGACGATGCGTACGTTCGTCGCGCTGCAGTCGATGGACGGCGGAATCAAGGCGGACCACGTACTGGCGGTCGCGCTGCCGCTCCCCGCCGCGAAATACGCGACGATCGATCAGCGGAACCAGTTCGCCCAGGCACTCCTGGATCGGGTCGCCGCGCTGCCCGGTGTCGAGGCCGCGACCTTCGGCCTGCCGTTCGGCGGACCGTCCGCCGCGGTGGCGATTCCCGGCGTGGCCCCGGATCCGGCGCGGCGGCTCATGGTCAATCTGGCCGGCGCCGATCACCTTCGCGTGTTCGGCATCGCGCTCCGCGCCGGCCGGATGTTCGACGCCGGAGAGGTACGGCGCGGCGATCGCGTCGCGGTGATCAACGAGTCGGCGGCGGCGTTGTGGCCGGCCGGCCAGAGTCCGCTCGGCGCGCGCTTGCGGCTGGCGGCGCTCGAGCATCCACCGGCCCGAACTCTCGTCGACACCAGCCGTCCGCCCGATGTCACGATCATCGGCATCATCGCCGACACGAAGAACAACGGCCTCCGTGACGATCCGGCGCCGGTCTTCGTGCTGCCCTACACGATCATCGCACCCGCGCAGCGGACGCTCGCCGTGCGCAGCTCCGGCGATCCCAACCTGCAGCTGAATCCGGTGCGCGCGCTGGTCCGCCAGATGGACGCCGATCAGCCGCTCGGACGGCCGTTCACGCTCAGCGAAGTCCTGGGTCAGGAAGTCGTTCAGCCGCGATTCACGATGGCCCTCTTCGGCGCGTTCGCGGCCCTCGGACTGGCGCTGGCGGCGGCCGGCATCTACAGCGTCTTGTCGTTTCACGTTACGCGGCGTACGCACGAGATCGGCGTCCGCCTGGCGCTCGGGGCGCCGCGGACGCACGTCGCCGGCCTGCTCCTGAAGATGGGGGGGCGCCTGGTGGCGATCGGACTCGGCGTCGGCATTCCGGCGAGCATCGCGGCTGCCCGTCTCCTCCGCAGCCAGTTGTTCGGCGTGCAGTCCGCGGATCCGCTCGCCTATGCCGGCGTCACCGCGCTGCTCGGGCTGGTGGCCTTCGTCGCCTGCTACCTCCCCGCGCGGCGCGCGGCGGCAGTCGACCCGATACGGGCGCTCCGTGAGGACTAGCGGCGCGCTGAGAATTGCTGAGTGAGCGAACGAGCGCCGCGCGTATGAGTCCGACGGGGACACTCCTCGGACGAAACTAGAGCTTCAGCCGTCCGGTGTAGATGGCCATGCCGGCCACG
This sequence comes from Vicinamibacterales bacterium, assembly GCA_036496585.1. NCBI lineage: Bacteria > Pseudomonadati > Acidobacteriota > Vicinamibacteria > Vicinamibacterales > Vicinamibacterales bacterium. Next base: position 14,209 of record DASXLB010000049.1, on the reverse strand, counting down.
GCGTCGACGCCGATGCCGTCGAGCCAGTCAATCTCTTCCTGCGTCGTGACCCCGCCGGCCGCGGTCACGGCGCGGGTGGTGGCGCGCCGCACCGCAGCAACCGCGTCACGATCGATCCCCTGCATCAGCCCCTCGACGTCGACGTTGGTGAAGAGGAACTCGCCGAAGAACGGATCGAGGCTTCGGATGGCCTCCACGGGCGTGACGTCGAGCTGAGTTCTCCAGCCGTCGATGACCACTCGGCCGCCCTTGGCGTCGACCGCGGCGACAAGCCGGTCGGCGCCGACCGCTGACGCGAGCGTGTCGGCGAAAACCAGGTCGGCCGTTCCGCCGCGGAACAGCCGTGAGCCGACGATCACCTTGGTGGCGCCAGCCTCGAGGATCGCGAGCACGTCGTCGACGCCGCGCACGCCGCCGCCGACCCGGCACGGCAGGCGCCGGCAGATCGACCCGACGAGCGCGCGATTGTTCCCTGCGTTCTTGGCGGCGTCGAGATCGATCAGCTGCACTTTCGGAAACGCGCTGAATTTCGCGATCCAGCCGTCGACGTCGTCGCTGGCGAGCGCGAGACGCTCTCCCTGCACGAGCTGCACGATCCGCCCGCCCTGGAGATCGATCGACGGAATCAGCATGGCAAGAGCCTCACCGGCACACCGCGCCCGTGCAGGTACGACTTGAGATCCGACACCGCGTGTTCCGAGAAATGAAAGACCGAGGCGGCCAGCGCCGCGTCGGCGCGGCCCTCCGTGAAGACGTCGTGGAAGTGTTCGAAGCTGCCGGCACCGCCCGAGGCGATGACCGGAATCGGCACCGCGGACGACACCGCCGCCGTCATCCCGCAGTCGAAGCCGGATCGCGTCCCGTCGCGGTCGATCGAGGTCAGCAGGATCTCGCCGGCGCCGGCGTCCGTTGCCTGGCGAGCCCATTCGACGGCGTCGCGTCCCGTCGCGGTGCTGCCGCTCCTCGCGAAGACGGCGTAGCGAGCCGCCTTCGCGCTCCGCGCTTCGGCGCCCAGGTCCCCGCGCTTCGCGTCGATGGCGACGACGACCGCCTGCGATCCATAGCGGCGCGCCAGCCGGGTGACCAGCGAGGGGTCGGCGAGCGCGGCGCTGTTCAGCGCGACCTTGTCGGCGCCGCCGTCAAGGGCCGCCGCCGCATCCGCCTCCGAGCGGATGCCGCCGCCGACCGCGAGCGGGATGAAGAGCTCTGCCGAGACGCGGCGGATCGTCTCGGCGAGCGCCCGCCGGTTCTCGAGCGTCGCGGTCACGTCGAGGATGACCAACTCGTCGATGCCCTCCGCATTGTAGCGCCGCGCCAGCGCCGCCGGATCGCCGGCCGACGCCAGATCCTGGAACTGCACGCCCTTGACGACGCAGCCGTCGCGGACGTCGAGGCAGGCGATGATGCGCTTGGCTAGCACAGCGCCACGAAGTTGCGCAGGATGCGCATGCCGTCCTCGCCGGACTTCTCCGGATGGAACTGGACGCCGAAGACGCGTCCGCTGTCGACCACGGCAGCAAACGCCGTCCCGTGGGTCGTGCTGGCGACGGTCGCGGCGGTGACGGGGACCGCGTAGGAGTGCGTGTAATACACGTAGGCCGCGGCCGGCACCCCCGCGAGAATCGGCGAATCGGCGCGCTTCTCCAGGGTGTTCCAGCCGACATGCGGAACCTTGACGTCGCCGTGCAACAGGTAGCAGTCGCCCTCGAGGAGGCCCAGCCCGCGCACTTGCGGCGCCTCCTCGCTGGTCTCGAAGAGAAACTGCAGTCCGAGACAGATGCCGAGGAGAGGCACGCCACGGCGGGCGGCTGTGGTGATGGCGCCGCGCAGTTCGGCGCCAATCGCCGTTGTCGCGGCAAAGTTCCCGACGCCCGGAACGACGATGGCATCGGCGCGCGACACCGCCGTGTCGTCGTCGGCGACGAACGGATCCGCGCCAGCCGCCACGAGCCCTTTCAGCAGCGATGTCAGGTTCCCCGCCTTGTAGTCGACCACCGCAACCCGCGGCCCGCGGCCGGAGCGTCGTTCCCCGCTCATAACAGCCCCTTCGTGGAGGGCAACATCCTGCCGAGCTGCCTGTCCTTCGCGCACGCGACCCGCAGCGCGCGGGCGAACGCCTTGAAGATCGCCTCGATCTGATGATGACTCGAGCGGCCGTAGAGGACCTTGACGTGCACGTTGGCGTGCGCGCCCTGCGCGAAGCCCTCGAAGAAGTCCTGCACCAGCTCCGACTGCAGGTCGCCAACGAGCCTGGTCTTCAGCGCGAGATCGACCACGGCGTGCGGACGCCCTGAGAGGTCGACGGCCGCGACCGCGAGCGTTTCGTCCATCGGCATCACGAAGTAGCCGGCGCGATTGATGCCGCGCTTGTCGCCGAGCGCGGCGGCGATCGCTTCGCCGAGCGCGATGCCGGTGTCCTCGACGGTGTGGTGCTGGTCGACGTCGAGATCGCCGGCCACCTTCAGCGTGAGATCGAACGCGCCGTGCCGCGTCCACAGTTCCAGCATGTGGTCGAAGAAGCGGATGCCGGTGGCGACCTTGTAGCGGCCGCGCCCCTCGATGGCGAGCTTCAGGTGAATCGACGTCTCCCGCGTCTCTCGGACGATCAACGCCCGGCGCATACTACCTCCTCGAATGCAGGGATCAGCCGGCGAGTGTCTTCGACCAGACCGGCGGTGATCCGGATGCAGCCTTCGCATCCTGCCTCCTGCGACCGATCCCGAACGCGGATACCGCGCGCCGCGAGCGCGGCGACGACCGCAGGCGCCGCGTGGCCGACGTGGATGAGCAGAAAATTGGCGTGGCTCGGCCACGTCCGCAGTCCAAGCCGCGTGCACGCGTCCGCGAGCAGGCGCCGCGATTCCGCCGACTGCGCGACGTACCAGTTGCGGTAGTCGCGATCCCGGACGGCAGCCGGCAGGACGGCGGTGACCCAGGCGTTGAGGCTGAAGGGGGGAACGACACGGCGCATCGGCGCGAGCGTGTCTTCACGGGCGACGAGCGCGCCGGCCCGCAGTCCGGCGAGACCGTAGGCCTTCGAAAACGTCCGCCCGACGACGAGATTCGGCAGGTCCGAAAGCGTGCCGTTGTCCAGCACGCTCTCGCCCGCGAAATCGCCATACGCCTCGTCGACGAAGACCAGGATCGGCGCCAACCGGCGGGCCAGCGCACGGATCTCATTGGCCGGCACGAGCGCGCCGGTCGGATTGTGAGGATTGGTGACGAAGACGATCTGCGTGTCCGGAGTCACCGCGTCGAGGAGCGCCTGCACCGGCAAGCGGAACCCGTCGTCCATGGCAACCGTGACCATGCGTCCGCCGAGCGCGGTGACAAATGTCTCGTACATGTCGAACGCCGGCCTGACGCCGAGTCCTTCCGGCATGCCGCCGCGTCGATCGCGAAATGAGGCGGCAACGGCGGCGAGAATGCCTTCGTCCATGCCGTTCGTCAGCACCACTCGGGAGACCGGCACGCCGAGCGAGGCAGCGACGGCGGCGGCAGCCTCCTCGTAATCCGGATAGACGCCCGCGTCTCCCCGCCCCAGGCGCGACAGCACGTCGAGGACGGCGGGCGAGCAGCCGGCGGTGTTTTCGTTGAGGTGCAGGCGAAGCATTGTCACGAGCCCAGCCGCACCCGCATCGACGCGGCGTGCGCATCGAGGCCTTCAGCGACGGCGAGTGCGACGCCGTGCGGTCCGATGCGGCGAAGGCCGGCGCGGGTCACCGTCTGCACCGTCGACAACCGCACGAAATCGGCCGCCGAGAGGCCGCCTCGCGATCGCGCCGCGCCGCTCGTCGGCAGCACGTGATTCGAGCCGGTGACGTAGTCGCCGGCGGCCTGCGCGCTGAACTCGCCGACGAATACCGTGCCGGCGCGCGTCAGTTGTGACGCCACCGCCGGCGAATCGCAGACGACGTGTTCCGGCGCCATGCGGTTGGCGAGCGTGACGGCCGCGGCGAGCGTGCGAGTGACGACGATGGCGCCGTTATTCGCGAGGGCGGCCGCAGCCGGGCCTCGCGGCGGCATCTGCGCGGCAATCTCGGCGGCCACGGCGCGGGCCAGCCGACGGCTCGGCGTGACGAGCACGGCGCGCGCGTGCTCGTCGTGCTCGGCCTGGGCGATGAGGTCGGCGGCGATCCAGCCGGCGCGGCCGCTGGAAGAGATGATCAGGATTTCGCTCGGCCCGGCGAAGAAGTCGATCGCGCAGTCGCCCGCCACCAGCGCCTTGGCGGCCGCCACGTAGGCGTTACCGGGTCCGACGATCTTGTCGACGCGCCGGATCGATGCGGTGCCGTAGGCGAGCGCGGCGATCGCGTGCGCGCCGCCCAGCCGGAACAACCGGGTCACGCCGGCGTCGAGCGCCGCGAGCATGACCGTCGGATCCGGTTTCGGGCACATCGCGATCACCTCCCGTACGCCGGCCACACGCGCCGGAATCGCGGTCATCAGCAGCGACGAGGGCAGGGGATAGCGGCCGCCAGGGACGTAGCAGCCGACGCGGTCCAGCGGCGTCACCCGCTGCGCGACCGTCACGCCGGGAACCGGGGACGTGCGCCACGGCGTCGGCACCTGGCGCGCCGCCACCCGCCGGATGTTCGCGGCGGCGTAGCGGATGGCGCGCTTCACGTCCGTCGGTACCCGCGTCGCCGCCGCACGCATCTCGGCGCGCGTGACCTCGAAGCCGCCGTCGAGACCGTCGAACCGTGCCGCGTACTCGCGCACCGCCACGTCGCCGCGCTCTCGTACGTCGGCCACGATCTTCACCGCCGCGCCCTCGACGTCGGGAGTCCGTGCAGCCGAACGATCGAGGATGGCCGCCAGTGCGGAGTCGTCAGAAGCCTCGACGATCCTCACGTCTCACATCTCCACATTTCCACATTTCCACATTTCCAAATTTCCAAATTTCCAAATCTCACACCACGATCTTGTTCAGCGGATACTCCACGATGCCCTGCGCATTCGCCGCCTTGAGTCGCGGGATGAGATCGCGCACCGTCCGTTCCTCGATGATCGTGTTGACCGCGACCCAGTCGTCGTCGCTCAACGGCGACACGGTCGGCCGCTGCAGCGCCGGCAGCAGCGCCAGCACCTGCGACAGTTCGGCGCGCCGCACGTTCAGCATGAGGCCGACGCGTCCCTGTGCTTCGATCGCCGCTTTCAGCAGAACGGCGATGTTGTCGAGTTTGGTCGCCTTCCACCCATCGGTGAGCGCCGTCCGGTTGGCGATGAGCTGCGTGTTCGACTCGAGCACGGTGTCGATGATGCGCAGGCGGTTGGCGCGCAGCGACGACCCGGTCTCGGTCACTTCGACGATGGCGTCGGCCAGCATCGGCGGCTTGACTTCCGTGGCGCCCCACGAGAATTCGACCTTCACCTTGACGCCTTTGCGCGCGAAGTAGGCGTCGGTCGCGCGCACCAGCTCAGTCGCGATCGTGCCGCCGTCGAGATCCTCAGGCGTGTGATACCGCGAATCTTCGGGGACGGCCAGCACCCAGCGCACCTTGCCGAAGCTCTGTTTGGCGTACACCAGATCCGCCAGCGCGACGACGCTGCTGCCGGTGCCGTTCGCCGCGTCGTGTTCGGCGACCCAGTCGAGCCCGGTGAGCCCGGCGTCGAGCACGCCGTCGGCGACGTAGCGCGCCATCTCCTGCGCGCGGATCAGCATGCACTCGATGTCCGGATCGTCGATCGTCGGGAAATACGAGCGCGAGCTGGCGAAGATGGTGTAGCCCGCCCGTGCGAACAGTTGCACCGTCGCGTCCTGCAGCGAGCCCTTCGGAATGCCCAGTCGGAGTTTCATCTCTGCGGCTCCAGCAGCCGAAAACAGGTCCGCGTGCCCGTGTGGCAGACGTTGCCGTCGCCGAGCCGCTTCACCTTCAGTAGCACCGTGTCGTCGTCACAGTCGACGAGCAGCGTTGAGACCCGCAGGCGGTTGCCGGAGGTCTCCCCTTTCGTCCACAGCTGGTTGCGCGTCCGGCTGAAGAACGTGGCGAACCCGGTCGCGCGCGTCTTCTCGAACGCCTCGTCGTTCATGAATCCGACCATGAGCACTTCGCCGCTGGCCTCGTCCTGCACGACCGCCGGTATCAGTCCATCGAGCTTGCTGTAGTCCATCGGTGACTTCCGACTTTCCTGTCCGAGGCCGTCAGCGGCCGAAAACGAAAAAAGCCCCGCCGAGTCGTGCTCGGCGGGGCGAAGGTTGCGATGGTCTGTGGTTCTCGACGCTCGTCTATACGCAACCCGGCCGGCCCGCCGAAGCAGGATGGTGGCCGCGATGGTGATGCGCGAGACGGAACATCTGCCGAGTAGGGTATTTCCTCGGCCCGGCCGAAGTCAAGGCGACGCCCGGATGACCTCCCCGTGACGCCCGCGAACGCGCTACCGCACGGCGGACGTCGACGCCCGTGACGGGACGGACGCCTTACCGTCCGCGCTGCGCGTCGTATCGGCCGCGCCCCACGCTGTACCGGCCCCGTCGATCAGGATCGAGTTGGCGTCACCCTGGAATCCGCCGGCGCTGACATTGAGGTGTCCCATCGCCTTCAGGCTCGCGAGCAAGGCATCGTCGGCGCCGCCGCGTTCGATACGCACGCTGTCGGGCATCCACTCATGGTCCATGCGCGGCGCGTCGACCGCCTCGCGCACGTTCATCTCGAACGCCGTGACGTTGAGCACCACGGCAAACACGGTGTTGATGATGGTGCGGCCGCCCGGTGATCCCGTGACCAGCACGAGCTTGCCATCCTTCGAGACGATCACCGGCGTCATCGAGCTGAGCATCCGCTTGCCGGGATCGATCAGGTTCGCGGGCGTTCCGATCGTGCCCTTGTCGTCGGTGACGCCGGGGTTCTTGTTGAAATCGCCCATCTCGTTGTTGAGCAGGAATCCCGCGCCCTTCACGACGACGCGCGAACCGTAGCCCCCTTCGAGCGTGAAGGTGTTGCTGACCGCCATCCCGCCGCGATCGATCACCGAGAAATGCGTGGTTTCATCCGGCTCCGCCGCCTGCGCCAGCGTCAGGATGTCCTTGCCGATCTCGGCGCTGCTGCTGGCCCTCGCAGGGTCGATGTTGGCGGCCACCTCTTTCGCGTGGTCCTTCGCGGTCAGACTGGCGACCGGAACCTGGACGAAGTCGGGATCGCCGAGGAATCGCGCGCGATCGAGATACGCACGGCGCATCGCCTCGATCTCGAGATGCCGGGCCTCAGCGGAGGCCGCACCCTTGCTCTTCAGATCGTAGGGTTCGAGGATATTCAGCATCTCGACGAGGGCCACGCCGCCGGAGCTCGGGGGAGGCATCGCGGCGATGTCGTAGCCACGGTACTCGCCCGTGACGGGCGCGCGCTCCCTGGCCTCGTAGGCGCCGAGGTCGGCCCTGGTGATCAGTCCGCCGTTGGCAGCGAGATCGTCGGCGATGCGATCGGCGATCCATCCCCGGTAGAACACGTCCGCGCCGTCGGTGGCGATCGCACGCAGCGTCCGGGCGAGATCGCCGAGCACGAGTCGATCGCCGGCGGCCCACTGCCCGCCGCCCGGCTTGCCGTAGGCAGCGACCGACGCGGGATACTTGCCCATGACCCCCGCAAGCTGTGCGTTGAGACTGCGGGCCAGCGCCGGCGAGATGACGAAGCCGGCTTCCGCGATCTCGACCGCGGGCATGACGACGTCCTTCCACGGCAGCGTCCCGAAGCGCTTGTGAGCCAGCGCCAGTCCGCGCACGGTACCGGGGACGCCGGGCGCGAGGTAGCCTTCGTTGGTGAGACTGATGTCGACCTTGCCGTTGCGCATGTACATCGTTCGCGTCGATGACTGCGGCGCCTTCTCGCGATAGTCGAAGGTGGTGACGGCGCCGGTCGCGGCCCGGACGACCATGAAGCCGCCGCCGCCGATGTTGCCGGCGCTCGGGTGTGTGACGGCGAGCGCGAACGCGGTGGCGACCGCGGCGTCGACGGCGTTGCCGCCGCGCGAGAGGATCGCCGCTCCTGCATCGCACGCCGGCGCCGAGGTGCAGACGACGAGGCCGTCCTGCGAGGCCACGCCCTTGTCGGCCGACGTCTGAATTCGCGACGGCAGAGCGACGCCAAAGACGATCATGACAGCCACGGCGGCGGGACGAGCCAAAGCGAGCATCGGCGAAGCTTAGCACCGGCGCCGCCGGCAGCGGAACGGTGGGGCTCGGATCTTGCACGACTCAGCCGTCGCATGCGCATATGGCCGGGTGAGCCGTTCCCGCTTGGTGCCACGTACGACGGGCAGGGCACCAACTTTTCGGTGTTTTCCGAGGTCGCGACGCGCGTCGACCTGTGCCTGTTCGACGCGGCGGGCACGGAAACCTGCGTCCGGCTTCCGGAATTGACGGCGCTCTGCTGGCACGGCTACTTCCCTGACATCAAGCCTGGGCAACGCTACGGCTTCCGCGTGCACGGACCGTGGGCGCCCGACGAGGGGCAGTGGTGCAATCCGCGCAAACTGCTGATCGACCCCTATGCCAGGGCGATCGAGGGGGCCTGGAACTGGAACGAGGCGCTGTTTCCGTACCACTTCGGCGATCCCGAGAACTCGAAGAACGATCTCGACAGCGCCCCTTTCATCCCCCGATCGGTGGTCGTCGACGACGCGTTCGACTGGGGCGACGACGCGCCGCCGAATACGCCGTGGCACACGACGATCGTCTACGAAACCCACGTCAAGGGGTTCACGAAGCTTCTCTCGCCGCTGCCCGAGAACATCCGCGGCACCTACGCCGGACTCGCGCACCCGGCGGCGATCGACTACCTGAGAGAGCTTGGCGTCACCGCTGTGGAGCTGCTGCCGGTACACCAGTTCGTCCAGGACTCGCTGCTGCTCGACCGCGGCCTACGCAACTACTGGGGCTACAACTCGATCGGCTACTTCGCGCCGCACAACGAGTACGCCTCGTCAGGCAGCGACGGCTCACAGGTGCGCGAGTTCAAGGCGGCGGTGAAGGCCCTGCACGCCGCAGGCATCGAAGTGATCCTCGACGTGGTCTACAACCACACCGCCGAGGGGAACCATCTCGGCCCCGTGCTGTCGTTCAGGGGGCTCGACAACGCCGCCTACTACCGGCTGGTCGCCGACAAGCGGCGCTACTACTTCGATTACACCGGCACCGGCAACTCGCTGAACATGCGGCACCCGCACGTGCTGCAGCTGATCATGGACAGCCTCCGCTACTGGGTCACCGACATGCACGTCGACGGCTTTCGTTTCGACCTGGCGGCGACGCTGGCGCGCGAGCTGCACGACGTCGACCGGCTGTCGGCGTTCTTCGATCTGATCCAGCAGGATCCGATCATCAACCGCGTCAAGCTGATCGCCGAGCCGTGGGACATCGGCGAAGGGGGGTACCAGGTCGGCAACTTCCCGCCGTTGTGGTCGGAATGGAACGGCAAGTATCGCGACTCGACGCGCGACTTCTGGCGCGGCACCGATCAGACGCTGGCCGAGTTCGGCTCGCGCTTCACCGGCAGCTCCGATCTGTATCAGGGGACGGCGCGGCGGCCCTACGCGAGCATCAACTTCATCACCGCGCACGACGGCTTCACGCTGCACGATCTCGTCTCGTACAACGACAAGCACAACGACGCCAACGGCGAGGAGAACCGCGACGGCGAGAGCCACAACCGCTCGTGGAACGGCGGCGCCGAAGGCGCGACCGACGACCCCAACGTCGTCGGACTGCGCAACCGACAGGTGCGCAATTTCCTGGCGACGCTGCTGCTGTCGCAGGGAGTGCCGATGATCTGCGGCGGCGACGAGATCGGCCGCACGCAGCAAGGCAACAACAACGGCTACTGCCAGGACAATGAGGTCTCGTGGTACGACTGGGCGCACGCCGACCAGGCGCTGCTCGGCTTCACCCGCGATCTGATCCGGCTCCGCTCCGCACATCCGGTCTTCTGCCGCCGCCGCTGGTTCCAGGGACGCGCCATCCGCGGCAGCGAGGTCGGCGACATCGGATGGTTCACCCCAGGGGGCACCGTGATGTCGGATCAGGACTGGCAGACCGGCTTCGCCAAGTCGCTCGGCGTCTTCCTGAACGGCGAGGCGATCCCGACGCTCGGCCTGCACGGCGAGCGCGTCGTCGACGACAGCTTCTACGTGATGTTCAACGCGCATTCCGAGCCGGTCGAATTCGTGCTGCCGGAATCGAAATGGGGCGAGCACTGGTCGATCGCGCTCGACACCAGCGCCGTGCCGGATCACGTGGACGGCGAGGCGTCCGGCCGCGCGCTTGCCGCGGGCGAACATCTGCACGTGCAGGGCTGGTCGCTGGTGCTGCTGCGGCGGCTGCAGACGTAGCCCGGGCCCGGGGTGCGCGAGGCGCTGGGCGCCGTATTAAGCTGTCGGTGTGATCCGCCCGCTGATGGCCGTGCTCCTCGCCGCCTGTGCCGCGCTCTATCCGCAGGGCATGCCGGCGGCCAGGCCGATCACCGTGTCGGCGGCGATCAGCCTGACCGACGTCCTCACGGCGGTCGCCCAGGAGTACGGACGCGAGGGACGGGGCTCGATCCGATTCGATTTCGGGGCGTCGAACGTGCTGGCGCGGCAGATCACGAGCGGTGCGCCGGTCGACGTGTTCGTCAGCGCCGACGAGGCGCAGATGGACGTGGTCGCGGCGGCGCAGCTCCTGCTCGACGGCACCCGCGTCGATCTGTTGCGCAACCAGCTCGCGATCGTCGTGCCCAGCGATCGTCCGCGCACCCTCGCCGGGCCGCGCGACCTGACGTCGCCGGCCTTCCGCCGGATCGCGCTCGGCGATCCCGAGGCGGTGCCGGCCGGGGTGTACGCGAAGCAATATCTGCAGCAGCTCGATCTGTGGACGGTGTTCGAGGCCAAAGTAGTGCCCAGCGGCAGCGTGCGGGCGGCGCTGGCCGCCGTCGAATCGGGCGCCGCCGACGCGGCGATCGTCTATCGGACCGACGCCCGGATCGCCCTGAAGGCGACCGTCGCTTACGTCGTCCCTCTCGAGCGCGGGCCGCGGATTGTCTATCCTGGCGCGATCCTGAAGACGTCCGCCGCGGTCGACGAGTCGCGGCGGTTCCTCGACTTCCTGCGCGGCGCCACGGCGGCGCGCATCTTCGAACGGTTCGGCTTCACGCTTGCCGCGGCACCGCGCTGAGCATGGAGATCTGGCGGATCACGTGGTTCACGGTGCTGTGCGCCGCCGCTTCGACGGCCATCGTGCTGCCGCCTGGCGTCGGCCTGGCCTGGCTGCTGGCCCGGCGCCGCTTCCGCGGCCGCACCCTCGTCGAAACCCTGGTCTCGATGCCGCTGGTCATGCCGCCGGTGGCGACCGGCCTCATCCTCCTGATGCTGCTCAGCCGCCGCGGCGTGGTTGGCCAACTGCTCGACCGCGCCGGCATCGACGTCGTGTTCACCTGGAAGGCCGTGGTGCTGGCGATGGGCATCATGGGCCTGCCGCTGCTCGTGCGGACGGCGCGCGCCGGCTTCGAACAGATCGACGTGCGCTACGAACAGGTCGCGGCGACGCTCGGCGCCCGCCCCTTGCGGGTGTTTCTGACGGTGTCGCTGCCGTTGGCGTGGCCGTCGGTGCTGGCCGGTGCCGTGCTCGCCTTCGCGCGCGCGCTCGGCGAGTTCGGCGCGACGATCGTCGTGGCGGGCAGCATTCCTGGGGTCACCCGGACGCTGGCCGTCGCGATCTACACCGACGCAGAGACGGGACATGACGCCCGCGCGTTGACGCTGCTGCTGATCTCGGTCGCGATCGCCTTTGCCGCGATGTGGGCATCCAACCGCCTGGTCGAGCGGCGCCCGGCATGATCGCCGTCGACATCACCCTCGTGCAGGGAGCGTTCACGCTGGCGGCCGCCTTCGAGATCGACGGGCGCGCCGCGGCCCTGTTCGGCCCCTCCGGAGCCGGAAAAACGACGATTCTCGACACGATCGCCGGTTTGCGACGCCCCTCGCGAGGCACGATCGCGGTCGACGGTCGCGCGCTGTTCTCGAGCGCTCTCGGCCTCGATGTCGCTCCCTACCGCCGCCGCATCGGCTACGTGCCGCAGGACGTGGCGCTCTTCCCGCACTTGAACGTCCGCGGGAATCTTCGCTACGGATCCCACGCGGCGTCCGCGCTCGATCCCGAACGCGTGACGACCATGCTGGAGATCGATCGGCTGGTGGATCGGCGGGTCACGGATCTGTCGGGCGGCGAGCGCCAGCGCGTCGCGCTCGGGCGCGCCTTGATGTCGGGGCCGTCGCTGCTGCTGCTCGACGAGCCGCTGGCGGCGGTGGACGTGGCGCTGCGCCGGCGCATCCTGCCGTATCTGCGCCGCGTCCGCGACGAGCTGAAGGTGCCGATTCTCTATGTCTCCCACGACCGGCAGGAGGTCGATGAGCTCGCCGACCGGGTCGTCACGATCGACAACGGCCGGATCGTCGACGTCGAGGAGCGATCGTGAGCCTCGACCTGTCGCCGCACCCGGCGGAGACTGAGGCGTGAGCGATCCCTCGAGCCGCGTGCGGACGATCCTGCTCGCGATTGCGGTCGCCTTCACCGCATGGGCGGCGCTGGTCTTCGTCACCGGCGGCATCGAATGGCGCATCGCGGGGGTGCTCCTCCGATCTCGCGATCCGTTCCGCCCGCTCCTGCTCGCGATTGTCCTGCTGGCCGTGCAGGGCGCGTTCTACCGGGAGGCCTTCGCGCGCGATATCGATCGGGCGACGCGGCTGCTGCGGCGGCGGGCCGTGCCGCTCGCGCTCCTGGTGGCAGCGGCTGCGGCGGCCCACGCCGTCTACTTCGGAGGATGCACCGCCGGCGGGTCCGATTCCTACGGCTACGTCAGCCAGGCGTATGGCTGGGTGAACCGGCAGCTGCCGCAGGCATATCCGCTGCGGCTCTCGCTGCCGTTCCCGTCGGGCGACCTGATGCAGATCCCGCTCGGGCATCGTCCCGGAACGGCGCCGCACACGATGGTGCCGACCTACGCGCCGGGCCTGCCGCTGTTGATGGCCGTCGGCATCGTGACGCTCGGCCGGATCGGCCCGTACATGGTCGTTCCGGTGTGCGCGGCGCTGTTCGTATGGTGCACGTTCCTGGTCGGGCGGCGGGCCGTCGGACCGATGGGCGGCGTCATCGCCGCGATCGTCGCGGCGACCACGCCCGTCGTGCTCTTCCAGGCGCTCTGGCCGATGAGCGACGTGCCGGCCGGCGCGCTCTGGACGGGCGGCCTGGCCGGCGCCCTGGGCAATTCGCGCCGTGGCGCGATCCTGGGCGGCGTGGCCGCGGCGCTTGGTCTGCTCGTCCGTCCGAACCTGCTGCTGCTGGCCGCAGTGCTCGTCTTCTGGATCTTCCTGAGGGCGCGCGGCAGCGAGCGATTCGTGCGTGCGGCGCTGTTCTCGCTGCCCTTCGTCCCGGTGGTGGCAGCCGTCGCGCTGCTCAACACCCGCTGGTACGGCTCGCCGCTGGCATCCGGCTACGGCCGGTCGGCCGAAATCTATTCGCTGGCGAACGTCATTCCCAACCTGCAGCGCTATCCGGCCTGGTTCTGGTACTCGCAGTCGTTCTGGATTCTCCTCGCGTTCGTGTCGCTCTGGGCGCTGCTGCGTCCATCGCGCGAACGGCCGGCGATCGCTCTGTGCTGGGCGTTCGTCCTGGCGACGCTGGTGTCGTACATCACCTACACGCCGTTCGACGACTGGTGGTACCTCCGGTTCCTGCTGCCCGGCATCGGCGCGCTCTCGGTGCTGATGACCGCGGGCCTCGCCGTCGCCGCCGGGCGCATCCCTCGCCCGTGGGGATCGGTCCTCGCGATGACCATGGTGCTCCTGATCGTCAGACAGGCGACGAGCTTCGCGCTCGACCACTCCATCTTCGGGCAGCTGCGCAAGGACGAACACCGCTACGCCGATGTGGCGGCATTTGTCGGCGACAACCTTCCAGAGAACGCCGTCGTCTTCGCGATGCAGCACAGCGGCAACATCCGCATCTGGGGCGGACGGCTGACGCTCAGGTACGACCTCATCGATCCCGACTATCGCGCGCGCATCGTCCCCGAGCTGGAACGCGAGGGGCTGCATCCGTACCTGGGCATCGACGACTGGGAGGCGCCGGAGGTGAAGCGGCACTTCGGTCTCGCCGAAGACCAGCCGCTTCCCTGGCCGCGTGTCGCGCACATGCGCGAGAGCGGCGGCGCGTCGGTCTACGACCTCGCATCGACGCCGCAGA
>DASXLB010000048.1 GCA_036496585.1 Vicinamibacterales bacterium | reverse complement strand
TCTTCGGCGCTGCCGCGCAGCGCCTTCATGTTTTCGCGCACCCGCTCCTGATCCTTCCCGATCTCGGTGATCTGGCCGTTGATCGCCGATAGCCTGGCGTCGGCGGCGGCCAGTTCGGCCCGTTTGTCGGTCAGCGGCTGTAGCGCGCGGCGCAGCGCAGCTTCGTTGATGCCGCCGCGCACGAGGACGGCGATCGTACGATCGTTGAAATCGGCGAGACGATAGACAGTGTCTCCGGCGTGGCGCTCGGTGACGGTCAGCGTCCCCTCTTGCTTCGAGGGCAGGTTCAGCCGGTAGCGCGCCGCGTTGGCCGAGGTCTCGGCCGGCGCGGGGTCGGTGCCCACCGACCATCCCGTTCGCAGCGGATGTTCGATCACCAGGGTGCGGGCTACCGTGTCCTCGTTCCTCGCGGTGTACTTCCACGTCGCGCGATCCTCTTGCGACACGGTGAGCACGCCGTCCTTGGCGACCATCTTCGTGACGTGCCCCGATCCGTCGCCCGGCACCGCCTTGACCAGCACCGCGAGGTCAGCTCCATATGACATCAGCCGCTTCTCGCCCGGCTTCATCGATTCGACCAGGCCTTCGCCGGCAAACGCGTTGGCGTCGATCACCGTGAACGAGCCGCCGTCGAGCGTCAGCGCGCTGGTGTTGGTCAGCCACACGCCGCGGAGCGGGCGGCCCGATCCGGCGCCGCGACTCCAGATCGAGATGCGTTCGGCCTCCACCTCGGCGTTCAGGATCGGCACGAGCGCCGACTCGTTTTTTCGGATCGTGACCGGCTGCTTCAGCTTGTACTCGAAGAGATCCCCAAGCTCCTGACCGGTTGCGGCGGCGTCGACGACCCGGATGGCTTCCATCATGGACCCCGCCGCCTCCGGCATGCCGCCAACTACGCCGCCGGCCGCACCGCCGCCTCGGCCCAGCCCGGCCATCCTCTCGGCCGGCGGCGCGGGCGCCATCTTTTGAGCGAGAGCGTCGCGACTGACGGCATCCAGCGCGTCACTGGCCGCTCCGGACGTTGTCAGCGTCGCGCCATGCGTCTGCGGCCGCAACTGCACCGTCTGCGGCAGCGGCACCACGGGGCGGCGCGCGTAGTACGGCTGCGAGATCTGCTGCACGAACGACTGAGGCGCCCCGGCCACGAGAGACAGTTCCACGTTGGCCCAGTCCTGGCCGATGGTGTTGTCGACGATCGCCCACCCCTGCAGCACCGGCTTGACCGCGCCGTCTGGCAGCACCAGGCGATACGTCGACTTCCAGATCGGGACCTCGCTGATGTAGCTGACGAACAGCCGCCGCGTGCCCGTCCCGGACGCCGACAGCGTCATCCGGCGAACGTCTTCGCCGCGGCTCGATGCGACGATGCCGAGATAGCTGGCGACGTCATCGCGCACGTCGCGATCCAGAAAGTGCACGCTGGTCGACGAGGTCAGCTCGATGGTGCGGACCGCGCCGTCATCGGACGCGACGGTCAACTCGGTGACAGCCTCCACCGTCGTCCCACCGGCGGCCGCCGTCCTGTTACGCTGCTCGACGGCGAGGATCCGGCCGCTCGTGACTGTGGTACCGGCGTGCACCTCGACGCGCGCGCCGCGCAGCGCGTTGTAGAACTGCAGGCGATCGGCGTCGGCGGCGAGCGGCAGGCGCAGCGCCGACAGCCGCTGCTCGATCGGCGCGATCGAGTTGTAGCTGATGTTGGCGATCGACCCGCCGTCGAGATCGATCGTGGTGAGCGACTGCAGCACGTCGTTGAGCTGCGCGGTCGTGAACTGGATGGCGACGTCGGCGTTTCCGGTCACCGACCCCAGGTGCTCGAAGTAGCCGACGCCGCTCTTGTAAAGGATGACGCGTCGAACCGGGACCGGCGACGCTTCGTTCGCAGGCCGCTGCTGCGCGGCCGCGCCGGCGACGGCCAGTACTATCAGGCTGGTGACTGCGAGGCGAATGCGCACGCCGACCTCCCTGGCGCGTGTTGCGCCCCCCCTCTTATCGACGGGAGATCAGGGCCGCTGCACAGGCATAGACGGCGGCGCCGCAGATCAGGGTGACGGTGAAGCCCCAGTTCATGGCGAGGAACACGGCCAGGGTGGCGCCGAGCACTGACAGCGCGCCGTTGATGCCCCAGGCCCAGGGCACCAGATCCGGCTGACCCGCCGCGATCACCCGCACGCCGGCCGGCAGCGGGATGCCCATGGCGAGCCCGGCCGGCACCATCAGGCCGGCCGCGAGCAGGATCCGCCACGGCAGCGGCCAACCGACCGCGGCCCGGACGACGAACGGCAGCGCGTCGCCCCAGACGAGCGCAATCGCCATCACGCCCAGACATGCGATCGCCGCCGTGCGGCGGAGGCTGGCGTCGGCGGTGCGGCGGCTCGCCATGCTGCCGAGCCCGGTGCCGACCAGCAGCGAGAAGAGCGTCACGGTGAGCGAGTAGACGGGATGGCCGAGGAGCAGCACGAACCGCTGCAGCAGCGCCACCTCGATCAGCATGAACGCGCAGCCGAGGCACGCGAAATAGGCCAGGACCCGTCCCCAGCCCTGCCCGAGCGCTTCCCGGGAGGTGAGCGCCAGCGGACCGAGGACGAAGACGACAATCAGCGCGGTGGAGACGCCGAGGAGGATGAGAATCGCGGTGAGGCCGCCGGTCCCCCAGGAGCCAGGCAGCTCAGGGGATGCGACGTCGCGGCCGAACAGGCGCATCACCCGCGCGACC
This sequence comes from Vicinamibacterales bacterium, assembly GCA_036496585.1. Classification (NCBI taxonomy): domain Bacteria; kingdom Pseudomonadati; phylum Acidobacteriota; class Vicinamibacteria; order Vicinamibacterales; species Vicinamibacterales bacterium. Next base: position 36,607 of record DASXLB010000048.1, on the reverse strand, counting down.
ATCCAGTGATGGCCCAGACGTGTCGTGTTGAAGAAGAACGGCCGGTCGTCGGTCGTCGGGGCGACGTCGAAAGGAAAGTCGCGGTAGAAGGCCTGGCGGTCCGGCGCCAGAAGGAGTCTCGTGTAGTCGTCGCGGGTATCGCCGAAGGCCGCCACCGGATGGCCCGGCAGGTAGATCACCGAGAAATGCAGGTCTGCGGCGGTTCGCGCCAGAAGGTCGGTTTCCGCTGGGGTGAAAGCCGTCTTCTTGAACAGGAACGTGGCGACCTTGTCCTGCTGGATGATCGCCACGTGGTCGGGTGTCCGCCAGCCGCGGCGCTCGCCCGCGTCCTGGGCCAGCGAGACCAGTCGAAGCCCGTCGAACACCCAGCGCGAAATGCTCAGGACACCGCGATCGGTGAGATGGTCGAGGTAATCGTCGAACGCCTCGACGGTATAGAGCGAGTTCTCCGTCAAGGCGTAGGCGCCGGCGGAGGTCGCCGCCCAGGTGTCGACGAGCGAGGCCTGGATGACGTCGTAGCGCTTCGGCGATCGGCGGACGAAGCTGCGCCCGTCCTCAACCGTGATGTCGACGTCGGGTCGGTCGTAGACGCGGCCGGAATAGTCGCGAAACCGCCCCCGCATGACGTCGTTGACGATGATCGGGTTGATCTCGACGCCGTCGACGTGCGCGGCGCCGAAGACCAGCGCCGAGAGCAGATCGCGGCCGCCGCCGGTACCGATGACGAGCGCGGTGAATGGTGTCGCTGGCGGCGCGCCGACGCGGCCGAACAGGCGATAGCCGAGCGCCGTCAGTTCGTACTGCAGGTAGGACACGTCCTGCAGATCGCCGCCGAAACGGATGATCTGCGTGGCGGCCGCCGAGTCGATATCCATCAGACGCACGTCGGGAAGCGGTCCGGCGTAGCGATCGCTCAGCGACCACGCGGTCGACGCCGTGTCGTAGACGCCGATGCGCGAAAACGAGTTCCACTTGCTGAACAGCACCTGGTCGTGTTCGTGTCCCTTGGTGGTGCTCACCGAGAACGCGCCGAGCCAGCCGGCAGCCGCGGCGACGATCGCGATGGCGGCCGCGGCTGAACCGGCGCGGGCGCTGCGGGCCGGCGACGCCCAGCACAGCGCCGCCGCCAGCGCACAGAGCGCCGACACGACGATCGCGCCTGGCGCGCCAAGCCGATTGAGGACGGGCATGAGCACCAGGCAGCCGGCCGCCGCCCCGAGCAGGTCCGCGGCATACACCGCGTTGACGTTCGCGGCGAACCGCGTGATCGCGATCGAGACGGCCGCGCCGCCAGCAAAGAAGGGCAGTGCCGACACCACGTACATCAGACAGACGACCGCGATCGCGCCGGGCGTGTAGTGCAGGCCGACCCGCAGCCGGACGATCATCGCCAGCGCCGCGAGCGTGACGACGGCGTAGGCGAGCGCGTGCCGGACGAGCAGCCGCTCCGTGTCCTGGGCGCGGAAGCCCTGGCGCGCCAGAAAGACGTAGACGCCGCTCGCACTGAGACCGAAGAGCGCGATGGAAATCGCCATGAAGGCGAAGTGGTAGTACATCGTGACCGAGAAGATTCGCGTCAGCGAGAGTTCGGTCATCAGCAGGGAGGCGGAAACGAGCGCAACGCCGGCGAGCGTGCGCCTGGACGCGGGGGGCACGCTTCAGTATAGGCGAGCGACGCGACGCGGCAGGTCCGCGGCTGGAGTCGATTGAACGGTGTGCGACAATTCGGGTGACGGAGAGATGGCCGAGTGGTCGATGGCGGTGGTCTTGAAAACCACTGTACCCGGAAGGGTACCGGGGGTTCGAATCCCTCTCTCTCCGCCATCCGCCGTGTGCCTGCGTGAACGTCTCGCCGTGGCGGCTGGCCTCGATGGCTGACGCCGGCATCGACGCGTGGCTTCTTGCGCTCGAAGCGCGTCACCTCGCCAACCTGACGCGGCCCGAGCTGACGCGGGCCTTGCGCGCGCTCTCCTCCTGTTACGTCGAGCGGCGCGACAAGCTCAAGTCCGGGGCGGCGCTCGACGGCGCCGGCAAGCGCGCGGCCTTCGCGCTCTTCTACGGACCGCTGCATTTCCTCACCATCCAGCGTGTGCTGCGCGCACTCGACTGGGAGGGGCGCGCCCTACCGGCGATCCACGATCTGGGCTGCGGGACGGGGGTAGGCGGCGCGGCGTGGGCGGCCGCGGCCGGCGGCGCCGTTCGCGTAGCCGGTGTCGACCGGAACGCATGGGCGGTGGCCGAAGCGAACTGGACGTATCGGCAGTTCGCGCTGCGCGGCTCGTCAAGAACCGGAGACCTCGTCCGGGACTTTCCGCGTGATCCGAACGCCGGGATCGTGCTCGCCTATGCAGTCAACGAGCTGCCGGACGAGGCGCGCGCCGCGCTCCTCGAACGGATCGTGTCGGCGCCGCAGTCGCCGCTGCTGGTCGTCGAGCCGATTGCGCGACAGGATCGCGCCTGGTGGCAGCCGTGGGCGACCAGGCTCGCCGGCGCGGGCGTGAGGGAAGACGAGTGGCGATTTCCCGCCGAGCTCCCGCGGCTCCTACGCGACATCGCGAAAGGCGCGGGACTCGATCCGCGCGAACTCACCGCGCGGACGCTGTCGCGCTGATTCGCCTCCGTCCGCGCGGCTCGCGTGTCGCGCCGGTCCGTGAGCCCGCTCCGGCGCCGCGCGCTATTGGCGCGACGCGCCGCTGAATCCGAATGGAAAGCGGACGCGGAGGACGCGCTCGCGGCGGTGTTCGGCGTCGAGGTTCTTCGCCCGCGCCTTCAGCAGATCGTCCAGCGCGATCATGCCGAGCAGCTCGTGCTCCGCTCCGCGCTTGACGACCGGGAACCGCGTCAGCCCGGTCTCGGCCATCTTGTGCACGACCACGCGCAGCGGATCGTCTGAATAGACGACGGCTGGCTCGGCGCGCAGAATCGCGTCGAGGCGCGTCAGTCCGGTGGCGCCCGCCTCGGAGACATGCCGCTGCAGATCCACGCGGGTGACCACGCCGACCAGCCGGGCCGAGCCGTCGACCACCGGATACAGGCGCTGCGGACCCTTTTCCGGGTCGACGCGCAGCGAGGCGACCCACGCGTCGAACGGCGCGTCGGCCGGCAGCGCCACGATCGAGGTCCGCATCACTTCCCTGGCGAAGAGGATCTCGAGCGGATCGACGGCGTACTCGCGGCTCATGTGGAAGCCCCGCCTCGCGACCTTCTCGGTCAGGATCGACCGGTCGAGGGCGAGCACGGTGAAGCCGTGCGCGATCGTCACTGCCACCAGCAGCGGCAGCAGGATGTTGACGTCGTGCGTCAGCTCGAACGCGAAGACGACGCCGGTGAAGGGGGAACGCATCGTCCCGCCGAGGATTGCTCCCATGCTGACCAGCGGCCAGAAGCCGGCGCCCTCGTTGGGGAACGCCATCGCCTCGATGCCGCCGAGCGCGCCTCCCATCATCAGCAGCGGTGCGAGCACGCCGCCCGAGGTGCCGGATCCCAGCGACACCGACCAGATGACCGACTTCACGATGAGCACGCCGAGGATGACGCGGCGCGGCACGTCCCCCTGCAGCAAGCCGCCGATCGTGTCGTAGCCGACGCCAAGCGCCTGTGGGAAGACGAGGCCGCCGAGGCCGATGACCAGGCCGCCGATCGCCGGCCACCACATCCAGTGGATCGGCAGGCGGGCGAAGCCGTCCTCCGCGGTGTAGACGGCCAGGGTGAGGAGCGCCGACAGGCCGCCGGCGAGCGCGCCGGCGAGGACGCAGGCGGCCAGCCCCTCCGGACCGATGAAGATCGGGTGCGCCGGAACCGGAAACAGCGGCCCGAGCCCGAGGATGTAGCGGCGCGCGGCGGCCGCCGTCGCGCTCGCCAGCGCCACCGGAATCATGCTGCGCGGCTTCCACTCGAACAGCAACAGCTCCACGGCGAGCAGGACTGAGGCCAGCGGCGCGGCGAACGTCGCCGACATTCCAGCCGCCGCGCCGGCGACCAGCAGCGTCTTGCGTTCGGCGCTCGTCAGATGAAAGAACTGCGCGATCAGCGATCCGATCGCGCCGCCGGTCATGATGATCGGCCCCTCCGCGCCGAAGGGACCACCCGAGCCGATCGAGATCGCAGCCGAGATCGGCTTGAGGAGCGCCACCTTCGGCTCGATCCGGCTGCCGTTGATCAGGATCGCTTCGATCGCCTCCGGAATGCCGTGGCCGCGGATCCGTTCGGAGCCGAACCGGGCCATCACGCCGATGATCAGCGCGCCGATCACCGGCACGATCACCACGTACGGGCCGAGATGGTTGCCGGCCGGGGAGGACAGCGCCGTGTCCCACCGCTGGTAGAAGAACAGATTGGTGAACAGCCCGATCAGCCGGAGCAGCGCCAGGGCCACGTACGCGCAGATCAGGCCGATGCCGATCGCCAACCCGGCGATGGCGGCGACGCGGGGCGTCGTGGTGAAGTCGCCGAGATGGGAGAGATCCGCCTTGCCGCTAGCCACGAGTGACACGCCTGCCTTTCCGATCCGGGTTGTCGAAGAACATCACCGGCGCGCGGCCGGTCAGCTCCATGGTCGTGGTCAGCTCGTGCAGCGCCCGCGCCAGCGTCCGCCGGCGGCCGGCGGGCAGGCGTGCGATCGCCTCGATCAGGCGCGCCTGGGCGGCGCCCGGGGCGCGCGCCGCGAGCCGCCGTCCCTCAGCTGAGACCCGCAGCTCGAGGCGGCGCCCGTCGTCGGCCGCCGCGGCACGCAGGACGAGACCGTGCTCGGCGAGCCGCGAGACGACGGTGGAGACCGAACTCTGATGGGTGTGCGTCCGATCCGCCAGGGCGTTGAGCGACAGCCCTGGGGAGTCGGCCAGGGTCTGCAGCACGAACAGCTGCGCGCCGCTCAGGCCGTGGGTCTTCTGGGAGGCGCGCGACGCCTCGTGCAGCGTCCGCACGATCCGCCGGACCGCGTCGAGGATGTCGCGGGTGTCGGTCGGTCGGGGAATTATATGGGTGCCCATACAACTACCCAGCATATCATTTCGGGCTAGAATCCCCCGCCATGGCCTTTCCACGCCGCGGGCCGACGCTCACGCAGCAGATCATCCTCGGATTGATCATTGGCGTGGTCACCGGCGCGCTCATCTCGCGCACACATCCCGACTGGGCCAACTTCTTCAACCCGTTCAGCCAGCTGTTCCTGCGCTTGATCAAGATGATCATCGCGCCGCTCATCTTCAGCACGCTGGTGGCCGGCATCGCGGGCGCCGGCCATGCCAAGGCGGTCGGCCGCATGGGCCTGCGGGCGATCGTCTATTTCGAAATCGTGACGACGATCGCGCTGCTCATCGGCCTGGTCGCCGTCAACGTCCTCAAGCCGGGCGTCGGGCTGGTCCTGCCGCCGCCGTCGGGCCCGCCCGCCATTTCGGCGGTGCCGCAGACGTGGGATCAGATCCTCCTGCACACCGTGCCAAACTCGGTGATCGAGGCGATGTCCCAGGGCGACGTGCTCCAGATCGTCGTCTGGTCCATGCTCTTTGCGATCTCACTGACCCTGATCGGCGAGAAGGGGCGCCCGATCGTGACGCTCTGCGAGTCGTTGGCGGAAACGATGTTCGCTTTCACGAACATCGTCATGAAATACGCGCCGATCGGCGTGGCGACGGCAATGGCCTACACGATCGGTAAGAGCGGCTTCGCCGTGCTCTACAACCTCGCGTGGCTGGTGGCCACGCTCTACATCGCGCTCGCCGTGTTCTATCTGCTCGTGTTCGTTCCGATCATGCTGCTCTTCGGCATCTCTGTCCGCAAGTTCTTCGCGTCGGTGCGCGAGCCGGCGGTGATCGCGTTCTCGACCACTTCGAGCGAGGCGGCGCTGCCGCGCGCCATGGAGGCGATGGAGCGCCTCGGCGTGCCGCGCCCGATCGTCGCCTTCGTGCTGCCGCTTGGCTACAGCTTCAACCTCGACGGCTCGACGCTCTACCTGTCGCTGGCCGCGATCTTCGTCGCACAGGCGGCGCAGGTCCATCTGTCGATAGGGCAGCAGATCACCATGCTGGTGACCCTGATGCTGACGAGCAAGGGGGTGGCCGGCGTGCCTCGCGCCTCCCTGGTCATCCTGGCGGCCACCCTCGTCCGCTACAACCTGCCGCTCGAAGGGGTGACGCTGATCCTCGGCGTCGACACCCTGATGGACATGGGACGGACGATGACCAACGTCATCGGGAACTGCCTGGCGTCCGTCGTTGTGGCACGATGGGAGGGCGTGTTCCAGGAAGCGAGCGACGAAGACCTCCAGGCCGCGGTGGTTCGAGGCGACATCTGACTGCATGTCCTTAGGTCTGACCTCCCGCCAGCAGCGGCGGCTGAAGCTCTGGTTCTACGAAGGGTTTCGCGACTCCGCGGGCACCCGGGTGCACCACCACTACTCCTGGTGGCAGGTGATGTGCCTCACCGGCGTCGACTACTTCTCGACGCTCGGCTACCAGCCTGGCATCGCGTTTCTCGCGGCGGGCCTGCTATCGCCCCTCGCCACGCTGGTGCTCGTGCTGCTGACGCTGTTCGGAGCGCTGCCGATCTACAACCACGTCGCCGAGGCGAGCCCCAACGGGCAAGGCAGCATCTCGATGCTCGAGGAGCTGCTGCCGCGGTGGAAGGGGAAGGCGTTCGTCCTCTGCCTGCTCGGGTTCGCGGCGACCGACTTCGTCATCACCATCACGCTGTCGGCCGCCGACGCCACGGCTCACATCATCGGCAATCCGTTCGTTCCCAAGTCGCTCAACCACCCGGTACTGATCACCGTTCTGTTGCTGGCAGCCCTCAGCGTCGTCTTCCTCAAAGGGTTCAAGGAAGCGATCGGCTTCGCGGTCGTCATCGTCGCCGTCTATCTGGCGCTGAACGTCGTCGTGATCGGGGTCGCCCTCTCGCATGTGGCGCAAAGGCCGGAGGTGTTCCCGGCGTGGCGGAGCGCCCTGTACCAGCAGCACGGCAGCGGGCTGGGGATGCTGGCGGTCGCGCTGCTCCTGTTCCCGAAGCTCGCGCTCGGACTGTCCGGCTTCGAGACCGGCGTCGCCGTGATGCCGCTCGTCGAGGGCGACCCGACCGATTCGGCCGAGCGGCCGGCCGGCCGCATCCGCAACACGAAGAAGCTGCTCCGCACCGCCGCGCTCATCATGAGCGTCTTGCTCATCGGCAGCAGCATCGGGACGACGCTGCTGATTCCGGCGACGGCGTTCGCGAAGGGCGGCGAGGCGTCGGGTCGTGCGCTGGCGTTCATCGCGCACCGCTACCTTGGCGAGGTGTTCGGCACGATCTACGACCTCAGCACCATCTCGATTCTCTGGTTCGCCGGTGCCTCGGCGATGGCCGGGCTGCTGAACCTGGTTCCACGCTATCTGCCGCGCTACGGTATGGCGCCGGAATGGGCAAAGGCGACGCGTCCGCTGGTGCTGCTGTTTGCCGCGATCACCGTCCTGATCACCATTCTCTTCAATGCCGACGTCGAGGCGCAGGGGGGAGCGTACGCGACCGGGGTGCTCGTCCTGATGACCTCGGCCGCCGTCGCGGTGACGCTGCACGCGCGGTCGTCGGGCCTGCGCACCGCCTTCGGGTTCATCACGCTGGTCTTCATCTACACCACGGTGCTGAACATCTACGAGCGCCCCGAAGGCATCAAGATCGCTTCCTGGTTCATCGCGACGATCATCATCACCTCGATGATTTCACGCGTGCTGCGATCGACAGAGCTTCGCGTCCACGAGGTGCGCCCTGACGAGCTGGCGGCCGCCTTTCTGCGCGACGCCGGAGACGTGCCGGTCCGCATCCTGGCGATCCGGCCCGGCGACGGCCGCCGCGAGGCCTACGAGGCGAAGATGCGCGAGGCGCGCGAGTCGCATCACCTTCCTGACGGGCAGCAAGGCGTGCTCTTCCTGGAGGTGAAGCCGGGCAACGCCTCCGACTTCACCGACCGGCTCGAGGTCCACGGCGCCGACGTCGGCGGCTATCGGGTACTGCGCGCGTCCAGCCCCGCGATCCCCAACGCGATCGCCGCGCTGCTGCTGCACATCCGCGACCACACCGGCCAGATCCCGCACGCCTATTTCGGCTGGACGGAAGGCAACCCGCTGGTCTACCTGCTGAAGTTCCTGGCGTTCGGCGAAGGGGACACGGCGCCGGTCACGCGCGAGGTGCTGCGGCAGACCGAGCCTAATCCGATGCGCCGTCCTCGAATTCACGTAGGGTGACGGCGGCTTCGTCGACGCCGTGCCCCTTGACGGCCGTCACGTCGATCTGCAGGCGATCGTAAGGAACCGTGTCGCCGACGCGCGGCGGCCGGCCGAGGAGCGTGAGCACGAGACCACTCACGCTGTCGACCTCCTCGTGCGCCAGTTCGAGGTCGAACAGCTGTCCGAGCTCGTCGAGGCGCATGGTCCCGGGCACGCGCAGCCGTCCGTACGAATCGCGCCGCGGCCCGGTGTGGCCCGGGCCTTCCTCGATCTCGCCGACCACCTCCTCGAAGAGGTCTTCGAGCGTCACGATGCCAGATGTGCCGCCGTGCTCGTCGATGACCAGCGCGAGCTGCGCCCGCTCGCGCCGCATCGTCGCGAGCACGGCGTCGAGCGGCAGGGTTTCCGGCACCACCGGCGCCGGCCGTGCCCCCGCCGCCGTCACCGACTGCGTATTCAGCAGCAGACGCATCAAGTCTTTGATGTGATACGTCCCGATGATGTGATCGAGGTCCCCTTCGTAGACGGGATATCGCGTATGCGGCGCGCTGCCGAGCACGCGGCGGAGATCGGCCGGCGTCGCGCCAACCGGAATGCCCGAGATGCGCACGCGCGGCACCATGACTTCGCCCGCCGTCAGCGCGCCGAACTCGAACAGTTCCTGCAGTACTTGACCGGACTCGCTGCGGAGCGCCCCTTGTTCTTCCGATTCCTCGACGATGAGCTGCAGCTCCTCGGGGGTGTAGTACTGCTCGGCGCCGTGCGGCTGCGGGGCGATCCCGAACGGCTTCAACACCAGATTGCCGGCGCCGTTCAACGCCGTGACCAGCGGGTAGAGGACGGCCTGGGTCCACAGCATCGCCGGCGTGAGCCACAGCGCCAGCTGCTCGGCGGACTGCAGCGCGAGCGATTTCGGCAGCATCTCGCCCAGCACGATGTGAACGTAGGTGAGTATGCCGACCGCCACCAGGCTCGCAAACCCGTGCCCTGCGAGCCACGCCGTCCAGGTGTGGCCGCCGATTTCCCAGAGCGTCCAGCGCGCCAGCCGGTGCTCCCCGTACATCCCGAGCCCGAGCGACGCCACGGTGATGCCGATCTGCGCGGTTGCGATGTACAGATCGCGGCGGTGCGTGTCTTCGAGAATCCGCAGCACCATGCGGGCCAGCCGATCGCCGCGGGATGCGCGGGCCTCGATTGCCGTCTTCGGCGTACCGACGATCGCGAACTCGGCGGCGACGAAGAACGCGTTCATCAGCAGGAACGCGACGATGACGAGGATCACGACCATCAGTCGTTCCCGTCCTGCGCCGGCGCGGTCGTCACGATCACGGACGCGATGCGATCGTTCTCGAGGCTTTCGACCTCCACCGGCAGCCCGTCGACGACCAGCTCCTCGCCCGGCTCCGGGAGGCGGCCGATCCTCTGCCGGATGAAGGCGGCGACGCTGCCGGCCGCCGGCCATGCTCCCTCCACCCAGACGCGAGCCTGGTCGAGCGGCAGATCACCAGGCAGCCGCACGCGGCCGTCGGTGAGCCGCAGCGGCAGCAGCCGGGAAGTCTTGAACTCGTCAGGCACGGCGCCGAGCAGCTCGCCGAGCACGTCTTCGAGCGTGATCATGCCGGCGACCGTGCCGTCCGCGTCGACGACGAGCGCCTGATGGCTGCGCCGCTCCCGGAGGAACCCCAGCAGACGATCGGCAGGAATGCTTTCGGGCACCCGCAGGATTGGCCGCACCAGCGACGCGAGCGTGCCGTTGCGGCCGCGCTGCAGGAAATGCATGACGACATCTTTCGTGTGCAGGATGCCGGCGACGTCGGCGATGTCGCGGCGGAAGACCGGCAGGCGGCTGTAGGGGCTGGTCGCGGCGACGCGCAGCACGTCGCCGAGCGGTGTCGAGATCTCGATCGCAGCCAGACGATCGCGCGGCACCATCAGCTGGCGGGCGTCTCGGCGGCCGAGGCGGAGCGCGCGGTGCAGCCGCACCTGTTCCTGCGGCTCGAGCAGGCCGCCGTCGCGGCTCTCGGCGATCAGCAGATCGATCTCCTCCGGCGAGTGCACGTGGCGGTGCGTCGCGGTCGGCATGCGCAGCACGCCGCGCAGGAACACGGCGCTTCGGTCGAGGACTACGATGAACCATGCGAAGGCGCGCGCCGACCACAGCATCGGCCTGGTCGTCAGCAGCGCGGTCTCGGTCGGATAGCGTAGCGCCGCCGTCTTCGGCACCATCTCGCCGAGCACGACCGACAGCATGGTGAGCGCGACCAGCACGCCGATCCCCGCGGCCGACTCGGCCGTCTCGGCCGAGAGCCGCGTGTAACGCTCGAGCAGCGGCGCGACCGCCGGCGAGAGAGTGGCTTCGGCGTAGGCTCCCAGGACCATGCCCGACAGCGTGATGCCAACCTGTGATGCGGCGATGTACTGGTTGAGCCGCTGCGGACTCTCGACGATGGGAAGGAGGCGCGCGGCGGTGGGGTTACCGTCCTCGCACAGGCGACGCAGCCGGCTGCGGCGGACACCGACGGCGCCGAATTCAGCTGCGACGTAGAAGCCGGTGAGCGCGATCAGCAGCAGGATGATCCCCGCGCTGGCCAGCATGGGTGGTGAATCGTACCACGAAGGACGCGAAGGACGGCGAAGGGGCGAAGGAGCCGCGAAGGAGCTACCAAGGAGCGCGCGGCTACGGATCAGGTTCGAAGCGCGACAGTGGGGTCGACGCGCGTCGCACGCATAGCTGGGACGAGGGCGGCGGACACGGCGACGATCGCGAGCGTCAGCGCAACCGCGGCGAAGGTCGGCGGATCCGACGGCGCGACGCCGAACAGCAGCTTCTGCATCAGCCGGGTCAGAAGCCAAGCGCCGGCCGCGCCGCACCCGATGCCCGCCGCGGCGAGCGTCATGGCCTGGCCGACGACCATCCGTACGACGACGCCGCGCGCCGCGCCGAGCGCGATCCGGATTCCGATCTCCTGCGTCCGCTGCGCCACCGTGTAGCTGATGACGGCGTAGATGCCGACCGCCGCGAGCACCATCGCCAGCAGGGCGAAGGCCACCAGCAGCAGCATGGTCAGACGACGTTCGGCCGTCGAGATCGACACGACCTCGTCCATCGTGCGGACGTCCGACACCGGCACGTTGGCGTCGAGCGCGTGGACGGCGGCCACGAGCTCCGGCGCGAGACGGCGCGCATCCGCCGCTGCCCTGACCGTGACGGTCGTGTACGGATACGCGAAACGCGCTGGGGGAAGGTAGCTCGCAGGCTTCGGCTCGGCCTCGAGGCTGGTCGATCGCACGTCGCCGACGACTCCGATGATTTCGTCGGGGCCGGGATCGTTCCATGAGAGCACGATCTGTTTCCCGACCGGATCAGTCCCGGCGAAGTACTTGCCGGCGAGCGCCGTGCTGACCACGATCCGGCGCGTACCGGGCGCGGTGTCGCGGCCGTCGAACAGGCGGCCGCGCAGGAGCGGGATGCCCATGGTCTTGAAGTAGTCATGCGTGACGACCTTGACCTCGGCGCCCGGCTCGGCGCCGGGCGTTGGCGCGGGCCGGCCGACGATCGAGAAGCTGGTTGCCGCGCTGAGTCCGTTCAGCGGGAGAAAGCTGACGCCGCCCGACGATTGCACCCCCGGCACGGCGTCGAGGCGCTCGAACAGTCGATCGAAGAACGCGACCATCTGCGCCGGCTCTCGGTAGGCTGCCGAGGGCAGCGAGACTTTCATGGTGATCGTGCGCGCCGCCTCGAAGCCGGCGTCGACGTGCACCAGCGTCCAGAAGCTCCGCGCCAGAAGTCCCGCGCCGACGAGCAGGACCAGCGCCAGCGCGATTTCGACCACCACGAACGCCTGCCGGGCGCGGCCGCGTCCGGCGGTGCCGGTTCGTCCGCCGTCCTTGAGCACCGCGGTCAGCGACACACCGGCGGCCGCAACCGCCGGAACGCAGCCGAAGAAGAGCGCGCTCGCGATTGCGACGGCCAGGGCGAATACGAGCACGCTGCCGTCGAGGCCGGCTTCGTCGAGGCGCGCGATCGGCAGTTTCGCGGCGATGGTCGTGCGGACGAGCACTACGCCTCCCCACGCGAGGAGCACTCCGGCGGCGCCGCCGGCCGCCGACAGCATCAAACTCTCCGTGAGCAGCTGCCGGATCAGGCGCCAGCGATCGGCACCGAGAGCGGCGCGCAGCGCCATTTCCCGCTGGCGCGCCGCCGCGCGCGCAAGCAGCAGGTTGGCGACATTGGCGCAGGCGATCAGCAGCACGAAGGCAACCGCCCCGAACATGACGAGTAGTGCCGGCCGGATGTCGCCGGTCAACTGATCGGTCAGCGGTACGACGAGCGCCGTCCAGGCGCCGTCGAACTGCGGGAACTGTTCCGCGAGCAGGCCGGCGACGCGCGTCATGTCGGTCTGCGCCTGGGTCATCGTCATGTTGTTCTTGAGGCGCGCCACCACCATCAGCCAGCGGCCGCGCGGCGTCCGCGCCGCGTCCGAGAAGCCGGCCGGCACCCACACGTCCACGCTGCGATCGAGAATCGCGAAGCGCGGCGGCATGACGCCGACGATCGTGGTCGGCGTGCCGTCGACGCGAATCGTGCGATTGACGATCCGCGGGTCGGCGCCGAAACGGCGCTTCCAGAGCCGATCGCTGATCAAGATGACGGGTGGCGCGTGCGGCGTGTCTTCGGCGTCGGTGAACACCCGTCCCATGGCGGCGCCGACGCCGAGCATCGGAAAGAGCGTGGCGTTGACGATCTGTTCGGGCACCTCTTCGGGCTGGCTGTCGCCAGTCAGCGCGGCGCGGAAGGTCAGCGACACGACCGACATGTCGGTGAACGTGGTGTTCATCTCGCGCCAGCGCAGGTAATTGCCCGGCGATCCGACGTTCTTGTTGAGATTGCGCGCGGGACTGCGCTCCCAAATGACCGCAAGCCGATCGGGCTGGCGGAACGGGAGCGGCTTCAGGAGGACGGTGTAGACGAGACTGAAGATCGCGGTGTTGGCACCGATGCCGAGCGCGAGCGCGACGATCGCCATGGCGGTGAAGCCGGGGGCCCTGGCGAAGGTACGCAGCGCGAATCGGAGATCACCCACCGATCGCTCCGAGCGCCCAGGCCGCCTGCTTGCGGACGCCGGCGTCGGCGTCCTTCAGCGCGCGCGTCAGGCCGCTCACCGCGCGGCGGTCGCCCAGCGCGCCGAGCGCCCAGGCCGCCTGCTTGCGGACACCGGCGACGCCGTCGCCGAGCGCCGCGACCAGACCGTCGACGGCGCGCCGGTCGCCGATCGCGCCGAGCGCCCAGGCCACCTGCTCGCGCACGCCGGCGTCGGTGTCCTTGAGCGCGTCGAGCAGCGGCGGCACCGCTTCCGAATCCTTCACGGCGCCGAGACCCCACGCGGCGTTCTTCCGCGCGATCCAGGCCGGTCCGCCGAGCGCCGTGCGCAGGAGCGGCTTCGCGGGCTCGCCGATGGCGACGAGCGCCGATGCCGCCTGCTCGCCAGGTGTCGTCGGTTCCTGCGCGCCGCGGAAGCGCCAGGTGCGTTCACCGCAGACGGCAGCATCGACAGGGGATCCATCGGCGAGCATCGCCGCCAGACGTGGCGCCAACGGCGCGGCCTCACTGCCGAGTTCGCGCAGCTCGCACGCCGCGTGCGTGCGAACCGCGGGATCGGCCGACGCAAGGCCCGCGGCCGCTGCGGTGACGTCGTGCTGCGCGGCGAAGGCAACGAACGAGAGCGCGACGAGCGACGCCTTCATCACCGCACCACCATGCGGACGGCGGCCGGACGCGGATGCGGATGGGGGTGCGGATGCGGGCCGCCGTCGCCGCCGATCTCGGCGATCGCGGACGCGGCGGCGCGGCGGACGCCGGCGTCCTCGTCCTTCAGCGCCTGCGTCAGCGCATCGAGTGCCTTGGCGTCGCCGATCTCGCCGAGCGCGGAGATGGCACGCTTGCGAACGTCCACCACCTTGTCCTTGACGGCGGCGACGAGCGCGTCAGTCGCGGCGGTGTCGCCGATTTCACCGAGCGCCGCGGCGACCGCCGCGCGGATCTGCGGATCGGCGTCGCTCAGCGCACCGGCGAGTGCGGGTACGGCGCGGCGGCTGTTCATCTGGGCGAGCGCGCGCGCGGCCTCCCTGCGGACGCCGGCGTCGCTGTCCTTGAGCGCGCCGATCAGCGCGTCGACGGCGGCTTCGGTCCCCGACTGCTGCGCGCCGACCAAGACGCCGCGCTGCGCCGACGAGCGCCACTCGAGCGACGGGTGGAGCAGGATGGCTGTGGCGCCGATGAAGATTGCGCTCGATTTGAGGAGCGTGCGGACGAACACGGCGAGTGGGCTCATGGACGGGAACTCCCTCTTCATGCTAGAAAAACAGCACTTCGATACGCACCCCGTATGCGCGATCGCGGAAGGCGATCGCCGCGGCGGAGCGTCAGTTAGTAGCGGATTTGCCCGAGCGCGAACGCGGCCTGCTTGCGGACGTCGGCATTGCCGTCCTTCAGCGCAGCGGTCAGGCCGTCGATGGCGCGCGGGTCGCGGAGCTGGCCAAGCGCGAAGGCGGCCTGCGCGCGCACGTCAGCGTTGCCGTCCTTCAGTGCGATGACCAGCGGTTCAATGGCGCGCGGGTCGCGAAGCTGGCCGATCGCGAAGGCGGCCTGCTCGCGGACGTCGGCGTTGTCGTCTTTCAGCGCCGAGATGAATGCTTCGGTCGCCCGCTTGTCCCGCAATTGACCGAGCGCGAAGATCGCCTGCTGGCGGACGTCGGCGTTCGTGTCGTGCAGCACGCCCATCAGCGGCTCGACGGCGCGCGGGTCGCGGAGCTGGCCGAGCCCGAACACCGCCTGCTGGCGGACGTCCGGGTTTGTGTCCTTGAGCGCGGCGACGAGCGGATCGAAGATGCGCGGGTCGCGCAGCTGCACGAGTGCGTGCATCGCCGTTTCGCGGACCTCTTTGTCGCTGTCCTTCAGCGCCTCGGTCAGCGCCGCGACGGCGCGGGGATCCATCTTCGCCCTGGGCCCTTCGGGCGCCGCGAGGGGGGTCGGGGTCGGTGTGGGGGTCGGGGTCGGCATGGGAGTCGGCGTTGGGGTCTGCAGGGTAAACGGCTCTTCCTGCGAGACGCCCCCAGGGATCCCGCCCGTGATACCGCCGAGCACTCCGGCCGTGACGCCTTCGGTGAGGCCTTGGATCACACCCTCGACCACGCCGGCCGTGCCTTCGACGGTGTGATGGACGGACTGCTCGACGGTTCCCTGTACGCGTCCCTCGAGCGTGCCTTGTACGCGGTCCTGAATCACCGCCTGGCTCGCCTGCTCGTCCCGGGCCGACGCGCGCGCCTTTACAGCCGCCTCGCCTGGATCTGATTCGACCGGACGTGCGGCTTCAGCCCGGGCGGTGCCGGCAGACGCGGTTTGGATCGCCGCCGGCGCCTCGGCCCACGGCTGCACCGAGGCGGTCGAGAGAATGAGGACGGCGAAGAGCGCGGCGGCCGCGGCCGTCCGCGCCCGGCTCAGGCCGCGCCGCGGCAGCTTCGGATCGAGGATCGCGATCAGGCGTCCCTCGAGCTGCGAGCGGTGCGCCATCGCGAGGCTCGCGCCTCCGAAGACGGCAGGGAACCGCTGCGACGGCATGGCGCGGGCAATGTCGAGCAGCTCGTCGGCGTAGTCCGATCCGCGGGTGCCCGCCTCGAGGACCATGTCGTCGCAGGCGCGTTCGCGTTCGCTGCGCAGCCGCCGCGCCGCCATCCAGGCGAGCGGATTGAACCAGTACGCGGCGCAGACGATCTGCGCGACGAGATGCATGAGGCAGTCACGGCGCTTCACGTGCGCCAGCTCGTGCAGCAGCACCACGCGCAGCCGATGCTCAGGCCACGCGTCGGCGTCGGCGGGCATCAGCACTGCACCGCGGAAGACGCCCCACGCCATCGGCATCGCCGCCGTCGCGCTCTGGACGAAGCGGACGCGCCTCAGGCCGAGATCCGACGCCAGCGCCCGCGCCAGCGGCAGCCACGGACCGGTCGCGTTCCCGCGCGTACGGTGCGACATCAGCCACACTGCTGCGAGCCCCAGCAGCATCCGCGCGATCACGATCGCCGCGCCGGCGGCCCAGATCAGCAGCAGGATCGTGCCGGTCGAAAGCGCCAGGACCGCCACGCGTGGCGCCGGTACCGCGCGAACGGGAAGTGCGGCCGCACCCGGTGCGGCCAGCGTCCGATCCGTCGAATCGCTCGTACGGCTGGGTGCGCCCGTGACTGCCGCTGAAATCGGACGCGACACGGCCGTTTGGACGAAGCCCGACGGCACCGTCACGATCGGCAGTTCCCAGCGCGGCAGCGCCAGCGAGCATGCCGGCACGAGCAGGGCGCTGACGAGCCCGAACGCCCATACGAGATGCCGGGCCGCCGCCGACGAACGGCGGAGCACGGCGGCGGCGACCCCGGTCGACGCAAGGATTACCGTCGCGCGGGCGACGGCTTCGAACAGCAGCGGCAACGAGAGGACCGGCATGGCGTTACACTCCGCTCCGGCGCGCCGTGTCGATGAGGCGCGCGAGTCGATCGAGTTCAGCAGACGACAACCGCGACGAGTTCTCGTCGAGCAGCGCCGAGATCGCTTGTTCGGCCGACCCGTCGAAGAACGTCTTCAGCATGTGGTGCATCGCCGACCGCTTCGCGTTGTCGCGCGCGAGCGTCGGCAGGTACACGTACCGCGGACCATCCTGCTGATGGCGGACGTGCCCCTTGTCTTCGAGGATGCGCAGCAGCGCGCGAACCGCCGAATAGCTGGGCGGTTCCGGCAGGCCGGCCTGGACGTCCGCGGCGGTGGCGTGGCCACGCTCATAAAGGATGTCGAGAATCTGCCGCTCGCGGCGGCTCAGATCGCGGTGCTGGGCGGTTGACATACGTAGGCTTAGACGGGACCTGCCGGCAAAAGGTGCTGAGAAAATAGCACACGGCTAAAAACTTAGCAATTCACCGGCCAGAAGTCAGCTTCGCACATGTTTTGGGGCCCCAGGCCGCCTGGCTCGGATGTCCAGACCGAACAGGCGGCACAGGCTTCGCGGTGATCGAGTCCGCGCGCCGCGCCGAGCTTCTCTAGCCGCCGCCTCGTCCCGAGGCCGGCGCCGCCGGCTTCGAGGTCGCGAGCGCCACGAGCGCTTCGCGGCAGTCCCGCGCCTTCGTGGAATCAATCGAGAGCCGTCCGCCGGACACCGAGAAGAACCCGGCGTCTGGGTGCAGCGCATAGTGCAGCGCTGCCAGATCGTGCAATGCGACGACGTCGCCTTCGGCCGCCGACACCGCGTCGGCAATGGGGTTGGCGTCGCTCCAGGTGAAGGCGGTCGCCAGCTGCGTCTTCGGAAGCTTCAGCGCCTCCCCGATCTCGCGTCCGCAGGTAACCGGCGGCGCCGGCAGTGCGGCGGTCAACGACTTCAACGCCGCCGGGTCGCGTTCGAGATCGCCGGCGTCCACGAGGACCACCCGTTTCACGCGTTCTCTATATCGCGCCACCGTTCCGGTCAGCGCGAGCGAGCGTGCCAGCCAGGCCGCCGGCGCGCTCAGCACGACGACCGCTTCAACGCTGAGCGTGACGGCGTTGCGCAGGAGCGCGTCCGGCGCGCTGCTGTCGCTGATCGACTGCAGCGTTCGTGGATACTGCAGCTGTCCGTCGGCGCGGGTCCGCTTCACCGCGCGTTCGACGAGCGGCGGGTTCGCCGGGGTCGACGTTTCCGCGGCGAATCCTATCGGCAGCGCGTTGTTGCTGTTGGACCGCCCCGGCCCGAGATAGAAGCGCGCGACCAGGTCGCAGAAGATCGCGGCGTCGAACCCGGATCCGTTGACCGACACGGCGTTGACGCGCGCCTCGCGGCGGCTGACTGAGACGTGGAGCGCGGCAAGCGCCAGCGCGGCATCGGCGCGCGACATCGACGTGTCGTAGATGACCCCGATCGGCGCGGGACCGCTCTTGGCGTCCTGCTGCGAAGTCAACTCAGCGAGATCCCGCCCAGCCGTCCTGTCGAATCGCCGATGTGATCCGGATCCACCCCGACCCGGTGCAGCATCGTCAGGAAGAGGTTGGTGACGGGCGTTTCGCGCTGATAGATGATGTGCCGCCCGGGCGAGACGAACCCGCCGCCGCGGCCGGCGACGAGCGTCGGCAGCTGATCGTGCGTGTGCACGTTGCCGTCGGAGAGACCGCTGCCGTAGACGATCATCGATCGATCGAGGAGATTCGAGTCCGCTTCCGGCGTCTGCTTCAGCTTCAGCAGGAATTCGGCGAAGAGGGCCGCGTGCAGCTCGTTGATCTGGCGGACCTTCGCCAGCATCTCCATGTTGCCTTGGTGGTGGGTGAGCGGATGATGGCCGTCGTTCACGCCGATCTCCGGATAGGCGCGAACCGATCCCTCGCGCCCGACGATCATCGTCGAGATGCGCGTGATGTCGGCCTTGAAGGCCAGCACCATCATGTCGGTCATCAGCCTGAAGTAGTCGGGAAACTCGACCGGGATCCCGAAGGGCTTCGCCATGCCGGGCTCGACGAGCGCGCCGTCCGCGGCGGCGCGATCGACCTGCTGCTCGATCTCGCGGACCGACGTCAGGTACTCGTCCAGTTTGCGGCGATCGGCGCCGCCCAGCGTCGATTTCAGGCGAGACGTGCTGCCGGTGACTTCATCGAGGATGCTCTGGCGCATCGCCAGACGCCTGGCGCGCGCCGCGGCGGGCTCGTCGGCGTCGGCGCCGAACAGGCGTTCGAAGAGCCCGCGCGGATCCGAGATCGGCGGCAACGGCTGCGTCTCCGTCCGCCAGGCGAGGTTATACGTGTAGGCGCAGGAATAGCCGCTGTCGCAGTTACCGGCCTGACGCGCTTCCTCGAGTCCGACCTCGAGCGACGGCAGCCGCGTCTCCCGGCCGATCGCATCGGAGGCGATCTGATCGGCCGAGATCCCGAGCTTCAGATCTGCCCCCGCGGTCTTGTAGACCTGCGCGCCCGTCATATACGAACCGAGCGCGCGGCCGTGATCGCCGGGGCCGTCCTGCAGCGGGCGGCCCCAGTGCGTCGTCAGGTTGGAGAGGACGAGGAGCTCGTCCTTGACCGCGTTCATCGGCGCGAGAATGCCTTCGAGCGTGCCGAGCGCCCCCTCGGTCGGCGGCGTCCAATGACGCATGTCGATGCCATTCGGCACGTAGAACCAGGCCAGGCGGACGGGCGCTTCGGCGGCGCGCGCGAACGCCGGCACCATCGCGTCGAGCAGCGGCAGCGCGAGCGTCGTGCCGATGCCCTTGAGCACCATCCGGCGCGACAGCGACTTTCCCGTCACGATCATTGGCCCTTTGCCTCCTGTGGCGAGTTGCCGCGCCGCTCCTGGAACGGCACGCTCGCTACGATCGCCTGAATCAGCGACTGGATACGATACCCGCCGGCGGACGTGGTGGCGACGACATCCCGGACCACGAGCCGGTCGTACGGCTCGACGCCGCGGCCCAGCGCATAGGTCAGCATACGCTCAGCGAGGCTCCGCGTGAACTGCGGCATGCGGCTCCGCAGCTGCGCCTTGAGTTCGGCTGGGGTCGCGAACACCTTGCCGCCGGGGAACTTACCTGTTGCGTCGATGGGGAACGACCCGTCTTTCGTCCGCCAGCGGCCAACCGCATCGTAGTTTTCGAGGCCGAAGCCGAGTGGGTCCATCTTGCTGTGGCAGCTCGCGCACAGCGGATCGTCGCGGTGCGCCTCGAGTTGCGCGCGGTGGGAGACCGCCACCCCGATTGGCTTCTCGTCGAGAGGCGGCACGTCGACCGGTGGCGGCGGCGGCGGCGCGTTGAGGACGGTCTCGAGCAGGTATTTGCCGCGCAGCACGACCGACGTCCGGGTCGGATAGCTCGAGACCGTCAGCACGCTCGCCTGCGTGAACACCCCGCTCCGTTCGCCGCCGTGCAGCTCGACGCGCTGAAAATCCGGCCCGGCCACGCCGCCGATCCCGTAGAGGCGGGCCAGCCGCTCGTTCAGGAACGTGAAGTTGCCGTCGATGAAATCGGCGATCGAGCGGTTCTCGCGGACGACGGCGTCGAAGAACAACCCGGTTTCCGTCTTCATCGCGTCGCGCAGCTCGGCGTTCCACTCGGGGAACTTCATCTGGTCTCGCGTGACGCCGTCGAGCGTCCGCGTCCCCAGCCACTGCGACGCGAAGTTGTCGGCGAGCGCCGACGCCTTGGCGTCCGCGAGCATGCGCGTCACCTGCGCCCGCAGGGTGGACGGTTCGTGCAGCCGGCTGGCCGACGCGAGTTGCAGCAGCTCGTCGTCGGGCATCGAACTCCAGAGGAAATAGCTCAGGCGCGACGCCAGCTCGACGTCGCTGACGCGCGCGATGGCGCCGGCCGGCGGATCCCGTTCGACACGGAACAGGAAGTTGGGCGAGACGAGCATCGTCGCAATCGCAAATTGCAGCCCCTCGGCCGGCTGGTAGCCGCGCGCGATCGCCTTGGCGTAGACGCGATCGAGCGGCGCAAGGTCGGCCGGCCTAACCGTCCGCCGGTAGGCGTGGCGCGCCAGCCTCTCGATGATGCGGTGCACGCAGGCGGTCCCGGACGCGGGATCGCAGACGAGCGCCTTCTTCGTGACGGCGTGTGGCCCCTCCGGCCTGAACGGACCGGCGACCTCGATGAATTCGGGGAAGACGTTCTTGGCGACGTCGCCGCGTGAGGCCGGCGGGATCGACGCCAGCGTCACGTCGTCGACGAACGCGGCGCGGAACGTGTGCTCGTTGGAGGGAAGAAAGAGACGGGCTTCGTACAGCGCCCGCTGTGTCGCGCCCCCCTGCTTGTTGACGCCGCTGAGCCGCACCGGAACCGTGACCGTCCGTACCGGTGCGCCGTCGACGGAGATCGCCATCGTGACGGCGGGGTCGTCGTCGCCGCGGTGCCCGCTCACGCCGACCCGAATCGTATAGTCGGCGTCGTACTCGACGATGTCGCGCAGCTCGATCGTGCCGTCGGCGACCTTGCGGACGTGCGAGCGGCGGGTGAAGACGCCGGGCGAGGGCAGCCGTCCGCCGCCGACGGCGCGCGCCGCGATCGTCTCGGCCGCCGTGAGATAGCGCTGCATCAACGCCGGCGAGACCGTCAGCACGTCGCCGATGTTGTCGAACCCGTAGCCGGAATCGTCCGGCGGGAACTCGTCGGTCGCGCGGAAATCGACGCCGAGCAGATCGCGGATCGTGTTGGCGTACTCGACCCTGGTGAGACGGTGCGCCGGCACGTGGCCGGGATCCGGTTTCAGTTCGCGATCGGCCCGCGCCAACGCCGATTCGAGGTACGACACCATCGCGGCGCGCTCGTGTGCCGAGAGGGGATCTTCGTCAACCGGCGGCATGTCGCCGCTCTTCACCTTGTCGACGATCGCATCCCACGTGTCGCGCTTCGTCGCGAGGGTGGCCGGATCGAGAAAGGCCGTGAAGTTCAGCCCGGCGTTCGCCTTCCTCTCGTTGTGGCAGCGTGTGCAGACTTCGTCGAGGATCGGGCGGACATCACCGTTGAAGCTCGGCGCAGCAGGTGCCTGCCGCGCCCTCCCGGTCGACGTGGCCGCGCCGAGGACGAGCGCAACCGTCAGGAGCGCGGCGCCGGCCTTCCCTATTGTCACAGTTTGACCACCTCGAACGCCCGTCGCGGCAGCACCAGCTCGAACGTCGTGCGGCCCTCTGTCGAGTGGACCGCGATCCGTCCGTGATGCGCCAGCACCACCTGCTGCACGATATAGAGACCCAGGCCGAGACCGTCGCCGCGACCGAGCCGGCGCTCGCCGCCCCGGAACGGGTCGAAGACGTGCGGCAGCACGTCGGGCGGAATTATCCCACCGTTGGCCACCACCAGCGTCGCCCGGTCGGCCGATCCCTGCAGCCGCACCTCGATCGGCGACGCGCCGTCGCCATGGCGGAGCGCGTTGCCGATCAGATTCGAGGCGACCTGCGCGAGCCGGTCGGTGTCCCAGTCGCCGCTGACGTCCCCCTCGATGGATACCTCGATGCAGCGGCCTGGCGCGTTCTCCTGGTGTTCGTGGACGACGCGGTGCATGAGCGCGGCGAGGTCGGCGGGCTGCCGGTTCAGCGGAATGCCGCCGGCCAGCCGCGCCCGGGCCAGATCGAGCATGTCGTCGATCATCCGTCCCATGCGGTGCGCGCTCGAGATCATCTTGGCGGCGGTCGCCTGCACCGCCGGCTCTTCGCTGCGGCGCTGCAGTATCTGCGCCCCCGTCGCGATCGCGTTCAGCGGATCGCGCAGATCGTGGCCGAGCACTGCGGTGAACATCTCGTTCAGGCGCAGGGTCTCGGTCCGTTCGCGCAGCTCCTGCGCCATCTGCCGGTTCTGGCGGTGCAGCTGGAAGAAGACCTCGGCCTTGTGCCGGAGGATCCGCGCATCGATCGGCTTGTACAGGAAGTCGACCGCGCCGCTGTCGTAGCCCTTGAAGATGCGCACCTGGTCGTGCACGCCGGCGGTGACGAAGATGATCGGCACGGCGCGGGTGCGTTGGCTGCCCCGCATCAGCTCCGCCAGCTCGAAGCCGTCCATGTCGGGCATGTGCACGTCGAGCAGCGCCAAAGCGACGTCGTGTGACAGCAGGAGATCGAGCGCTTCCGCGCCCGACCGCGCCTCCAGCACCTCGACGCCGTCGCCGCGCAACACGGTCGACAGCGCCAGCAGGTTCTCCGGGCGATCGTCGACGATCAGGCACGTCACCATGGCGAACGCCCTCACTGCGGCACCGCCGCGGAGATGAGCCGGGCGATGCCGCCGAGCGGCAGCACGAAGTCGGCGGGCGTGCGTCGCAGCGCGGCCTCGACCATCAGCGGTACCTGCGCATCGAGCGGATCCTGGACGATCGTGACCCCGCCGGCACGGTGCACGGTCTGGAGCCCTGCAGAGCCGTCCTCGTTGCCGCCGGTGAGCAGCACAGCGGCCATCCGGTCGCCGTACGCCTCGGCGGCCGATTCGAACAGCACGTCGATCGACGGCCGCGAATACAGCACCGGCTCATCGGCCGACATGGCCAGTGACCCGCCATCGATCAGCATGTGGTAGTCCGGCGGTGCAAAATAAATCGTCCCGGGAGCAATCGCCATCTTATCGTCGGCTTCGAGCACCGGCCGCCGGCACTTCGCCGAGAAAATGGCGGCGAGCAGGCTTGGCCCTTCCCGTGGCAGATGCTGCACGACGAACACGGGCACGCGGAGGCCCTTCCCCAAAGCTGGGAGCACGACCGACAAGGCTTCGATGCCCCCCGCGGACGTCCCGATCACAATGGCCTCCACCTGGCTGAGCCGTTCCTGTGGCGTCATGGGCCGACCCGTTGATACATCCGTTCGGGGCGCGAGACCTCGGTGAAGTCGCGGGCAAAGCGCGACAGGCGCAGGGATTCCCGGCTGCCGATCCCGAGATACCCTTTCCGGCACAACGAATCGCGGAACAGCCCGATGGCTCGATCCTGGAGATCGCGGTCGAAATAGATGAGCACGTTCCGGCACGACACCAGGTGCACTTCCGCGAAGACGCTGTCCGTCGCCAGGCTGTGGTCCGAGAACACGACGTTTCCCCGAAGCGCGCGATCGAATACCGCCCGCCCGTAGGCGGCGGTGTAGTACTGCGACAGCGACGTCGCGGCCCCGGAACGGCGGTGGTTCTGCGTGAACCCGGGTATCCGATCGGCCTCGTAGACGCCCGCTTCCGCCTTCTGCAGCACGCGCGGGTTGATGTCGGTGGCGTAGATGATCGTGCGGGCCAGCAATCCCTCTTCCTGCAGCAGAATCGCCAGCGAATACACCTCTTCGCCGCTGCTGCAGCCCGCCACCCACACCTTCAGCGACGGGTAGGTGCGCAGGACGGGCGCGACCTCGAGGCGAAGCATCCGGAAGTACTCCGGATCGCGGAACATCTCGCTGACGGTCACGGTCAGGAAGTCGAGCAGCACCGGCAGCGTGGCCGGGTCGTGGAGGATCCGGTCCTGCAGCTGCGAGAGCGTCGCGCAGTCGAAATGCGACAGCGCGGCGCGCAGCCGCCGCTTGAGCGAGGCCGGGGCGTAGCCGCGGAAGTCGTAGTGGTATTTCAGGTAGATGGCGTCGACGAGCAGCGCCATCTCGATGTCGCCGTCCCGTTCGCCGGCCGGCTTCACGACGGCATCCAGACGCGGACGAGCGACAGCAGCCGTTCGACGTCGAGCGGCTTGGCGATGTAGTCGTTGGCGCCGGCCGCGAGGCACCGCTCCTGGTCGTCGCGCATCGCCTTGGCGGTGAGCGCGATGATCGGCAGCTTCTTCCACTCCGGCCGCCGCCGGATCTCGCGCATCGCGGTCAGGCCGTCCATCTCGGGCATCATGATGTCCATCAGCACGAGATCGATCGCCTGGCCGTCGGCCGACTGGCTGCGGTCGAGCGCCTCGAGTGCTTCTCGGCCGTTGCGCGCGATGACCAGCCGGGCTCCCTTCGGCTCGAGCACGCTCGACAGGGCGAAGATGTTGCGCGCGTCGTCCTCGACCACGAGAATGCGGCGGCCGTCGAGCGTCGCGTCGCGGTCGCGCGCCGCCTGCAGCATCCGCTGCCGCTCGACCGGCAGCGATGCCTCGACCTGGTGCAGGAACAGCGTCACTTCGTCGAGCAGGCGTTCCGGCGATCGCGCGTCCTTGATGATGATCGACTTCGAGAAGCGTCGCAGCCGCTGCTCCTCGTCGCGCGACAGCGAGTGCCCGGTGTAGACGATGACCGGCGGGAACGAGACGTCCTCCTGAGCCGCCATCCGCTCGAGCAGATCGTACCCGCTGACGTCGGGCAGGTTCAGATCCATGACCATGCAGTCGAACGTCGTCGTCCGCAGCTCGTCGAGCGCCGCCGCCGCCGTTTCGACGGTGGTGATCTGGACGTTCCCGTTCGACAACAGCTGGCGGATGCTCTCGCGCTGCCGGGCATCGTCTTCCACCACCAGCACGCGGCGCACGCTCTGCGACGCCTTGTTCTCGAGGCGACGGAAGGCTTCGACGAGGTCGTCGCGCTTGACCGGCTTCAGCGCGTAGCCGATCGCGCCGCGCTCGAGCGCCTCTTTCGAGAAGTCGGCGACCGACGCGACGTGTACCGGGATATGCCGCGTCGCCGGGTTTCGCTTCAACTGGTCCAGGACACCGAGACCGGAGTGATCGGGGAGGTTGATGTCGAGCACGATGGCATCCGGCCGGTAGCTGCCGGCGGCGGCGAGGCCGTCGTTGGCCGAATGGGTGACGACACACTGGAACCCCATCTCGTGCGACAGATCGCGCAGGATCGCCGCAAAGCGCGTGTCGTCTTCGACCACCAGGATCCGCCGCGCGCCCGGCTCCAGGCGATCCCGATCGTCCTCGATGGCGGCGGCGACCGGCCGCGGCGGCGCGGACACGCGTTCGGAGAACGCCGGCGCGGCGGCGACGTGCGGCAGCGGTTTCGTCGGTGGCGCGAGAGGCCGCGGCGCATAGGCCATCGGCAGCGTGAGCGTGAAAGCGCTCCCGACGCCTGCGGTGCTCTCGAGGGTGATGTCGCCGCCCAGCAGCCGCGCCAGGTCCCGCGAAATCGACAAGCCGAGGCCGGTGCCGCCGTACTTGCGATGCGTGCTGCCGTCCGCCTGGCGGAAGGCCTCGAAGATGAAGTCCTGCTGATCCGGCGCGATCCCGATGCCGGTGTCCCGCACCGTGAACGACACGCCGGTGCTGCCCGACGGCCCAACCTGGAGACGCACCTCGCCGCGCTCGGTGAACTTCAGCGCATTCGAGAGGAGATTGCGCAAAATCTGTCCCAGCCGCTGCGAATCGGTTTCGATCCGGTCCGGCGTGCCCGGCTCGATGACCGTCGAGAAGCCGAGTCTCTTCTCCTGCGCGATCGGCTGGAGCCCCTTGACCAGCGCGTCGGTCGCCGCCGCGATCGAGACGGGAGCGGGTGACACGTCGACCTTGCCCGCCTCGATCTTCGACAGATCGAGGATGTCGTTGATGAGCGCGAGCAGATCGTTGCCCGCCGACGAGATCGTCTGCGCGAAGCGGACCTGTTCGTCGGTGAGATTGCCGGTCTTGTTGTCGGCCAGCACCTTGGCGAGGATCAGCGACGAGTTGAGCGGCGTCCGCAGCTCGTGGCTCATGTTGGCCAGGAACTCGCTCTTGTAGCGGTTCGAACGCTCGAGCTCCCCAGCCTTGTCCGCGAGAATGGTCTGCGACGCCGTCAGTTCGTCCTTCTGGCGCTCCAGCGCTTCCGACTGCTCCTCGAGGTGCGTGTTGATCTGCTCCAGCTCCGCCTGCTGCGTCTCGAGTCTGGCCTGCGATTCCTTCAACGCGAGCGCCTGTTCCTCGAGCTCCTCGTTGTTGACCCGAAGTTCCTCCTGCTGCGCCTGCAGCTCCTCGGCCTGGCGCTGCGTCTCCTGGAGCAGCTCCTCGAGGCGCGTGCGGTCGCGCGCCGAGCGAACGGCGATGCCGAGCGACTGGGATGCGCGCTCGAGCAGCTCGCGCTCCGCTGCCGGAACCGGCCGCAGGAATCCGAGCTCCACGACCGCCTGGACGACGCCGTCGGCCGTCGCCGGCGCGATCACCAGCTCGCGCGACGCCCCCCGGCCGACGCTCGATTCAATCGGCAGGTAACCCTCCGGCACGTCGGTTACGTGCAGCAGCCTGTTCTCGCGCGCGGCCTGGCCGACGAGCCCTTCGCCATCACGGAGCGTGTCAGCCGCCATCGACGCGGGCAGCGCGTATCCCCCGACGCGCTGCAGCCGCCCGGGCGTGTCGACCACATACACAGACCCGACTTGCGCGTTCGTCCACGCCGTCAGGAAGGACAGGACGCGTTCGCCGAGCGTGGTGAGCGTCTGCTCGCCCTGCAGCTTCACGCCGAGCGCCGCCTGGCCGGCGCCGACCCAGGCATCGGCCTGACGCCGCTGGTAGTCGCGCGAGGTCGTCATGGCGGCGGCGACGATCAGCACGAGCAACAGCGCAGAGCCGCCCCAGGCGACGCGCACCGTTGTGTCGCGTGCGGAGTCCCAATCCGCCTGTCGGTCGGCGACCCGCTGGCGCTCGTCGGTCGCGACCTCGCCGAGCGCCTGGCGCAGCCCGTCCATCGTGTTCCTGCCGCTGTCGGTCATGACCAGCGCCCGCGCCTCGTCGTTTCGGCCGGCCTGACGAAGCGCAATCGTCTCGGCCAGCTCCGTCATCTTTTCGTCGGCCAGCTCGCGCACCCGGCCGAGCCGCTGTCGTTCGACCTCTGCGTCCTGGGCGCCGTTGTTCAGCGCTTCGAGCTGCGGGCCGATCGCTGCCTTCGCCGCGGTGTACGGACCGAGGTAGCGCTCCTCGCCGGTCAACAGGTAGCCGCGCTGGCCGGTCTCGGCGTCCTTCATCGTCGACAGGAAGTCGTCGAGCCGCTGCAGCATCGTCATCGACCGCGTCACGCTGCGGCCGGCCGTCATTTGAACCGTCGCCGCCCGATAAGTGACGAGCGCGATGGCGGCGAGGGCGATCAGCGCGACTACGAAGCCCGCGAGCGTACTTGGAGGCAATAGCCCGGTTGGCCGCGTCGTGCTGTCCGGGCGCGGCGTCATGATTTCCCGGGGGCCTGTTTCCCGGCCACGTACGCGGCGACGTCCCTGGCGGCCTTGGTCTCGACGCCCGGCTTCTGCAGGAACCCGAGATCGCGGAACCAGTCGACGAACCGTTCGTGCCACGTGCCGAACGGCTCGCCGTTGCGGTCCTTCATGCCGTTGGCGTGCACGCCGTTGCCGTAGATGTGCATCTCGAGGTTGGGCACGCGCGCCGAGAGGAAGGCACGGAAATAGTCGTCGGCCCAGATTGCGTGCTGCGCGTCGCCCGAGCCGGCGCAGGCGATGAACGTGGGTGGGGCGTCGGCGGGAACCGGAGTTTTGGCGTCGCGGGTGAACGGCGACGGGCCCGGGTAGACGAGCCCGACGAAATCGGGCCGCGCATCCGCGCGCTCGTAGCGGATCGCAGCGGCCGCGGCCAGCTCCGCGCCCGCCGAGAAGCCGACGATGCCAATCTTCCTGGGGTCGACCCCGAACTCGGCTGCGTGCTCGCGCGCCACGCGAATGGCCTGCTGCGCGTCACGCACGGCGTCCACGTCGACCTCGTAGCCGTCCTTGCGCAGCCGGTTGCGCAGGATCGCGGTGTTGACGCCGTAGTTGTAGAAGAAGTGGACGAAGTCGGCCCCTTCGGTGCCGACGTTGAGCGTGTTGTGGCCGCCGCCGGGCACGAGGATGACGAGCGCGCCGGTGTTGATGCCCTTGTCGACGGGATGAATTTCGATCGATGGATTGTGGATGTTGACGATGCTCTGGATCCGCCCAGGCACCGACGCCTGCATCGTGTCGACCTCGGGTTCGGCCAGCCGATCCTTTTTCAGGAACGGCGAGTCGGCCCGGTAGAGCGGGATGACCACGCCGCCGGCGACGATTGGCCGCGGCGCGAAAGGCCCACCGCCAGCCGGCGCGGGCGCGCCTTGCCCCGCCGCCAGCTGCAACGCCAGGACCAGAAAGGCGGCGAAGCGCAGCGTCATAGGCAAGCCAGTATGGATGACCGGACAGTCGGACCGCAACCGCGTCCGGCCCGCGGTAGCTCGAGCGGCGGCGGGCCGCCTTGTCATCGAATGCAGCGGTCCTTACAGTGAAGCGCATGGGTGAACGACGCGAACGCGTGGTCGTGCACGACAGGATGCAGCAGGGGTATGTCTACTTCCGGACCGAGCCGATGGGGCGCAACTTTCATCCGCTGTTCCGGCCGGATCTGACGCCGAAGCAGATGCTGCGGCTCGGCGTGTTCGGCGGCAAGTACATGACCGACTGTCGCGGCGAGTTTCCCGCGAGCTGGTTCGCCGGCGCGAAGCTCAGCCCTCGCCGCTACGATTCAGCGTTGAACCTCTTCGGGGTGAAAGCGTCGCAGTCGCTGGCCGAATGGCGTCGCCAGGGATGGATCAGGCCGCAGGACCCACGGGGATGGTTCCAGTGGTACTGCCGCTACTACAGCGGGCGTCGTTCGTCGGACGACCCGCGGCAGATTCGCCGCTGGCGCGCCATCGCCAGGCACGTCGCAGCGATCCGGCGCCACTGCGAACCTGGCGACCGGCTGTGCCGGCGCAGGCAGCGCCAGGCGGTGCTGCACTGGGCTTACGACAGCCGGGTAGTGTAGCGCCGCGCGGCGATGGCCGCGGCCGGCCTGCCGGGCAGGCTCCTCACGCCCGAACGACGACTTCGAGATACTCGGCGGGGATGACCAGGCCTCGTCCCGCTCCCTCGTCCGCCTGCCGCAGCAGCGCGATCACCTCGCGCTCCAGCGCCATCTGCCCTGCCGCGTCGAGCGCATCGAACGCCTTGTGCATCGGGCCATAGAAGGCTCGAAACACGTCGACGAAGTGCTCGGCCGAGGCGTAACGGAACGCAAACTGCCGCGGCGTGGAGGCGATCGTTTGGCCGCGTTCGAAGAGGGATTCGAGGTAGTCAGCATTCCCCCACAAGAGCGGCGATGCAACGCCGGGGATCGGCGGCACGTGCACTGCGACGGTGCGGAACAGCCTGCCGACGAAACCCCCTGGCGTCCAGCACGCGAGCCCGATGCGGCCGCCGGGCCGGCAGACGCGGAGCAGCTCTCGGGCGCCGCGGCGATGATCGGGCGCGAACATCACCCCGAACGTCGAGAGCACCACGTCGAAGTCGCCGCCGGCGAAAGGCAGTGCCTCGGCATCGGCCGTCTCGAACAGCACGTCGAGCCCTTCCGCGGCGGCGCGCCGGCGGCCATGATCGAGCAGCTCCGGCAGGTAGTCGGTCGAGACCACGCGCGCGAACCGGCGCGCCGCCGCCAGCGTGGCGTTGCCATTGCCGGCGGCGACGTCGAGCACGCGTTCACCACTGCGGATGTCGACCGCCTCGCAGAGCGTCTCGCCGACGATCTGGAGCGTCGTGCCGACGACCGCGAAGTCGCCCGACGCCCACATCGCCCGCTGCCGCGCCTTCACGGCGGCGAAGTCGACGGGATACCGAGCCGGATCGCAGACGAGGACGGTGGTCGCTGGCGTCATCGCCGCACCGCCGCTCGGATGCCGGCCAGGTGGTGATAGCTGTGCCGCACCGCGTGGTCCTCGAGCACGAACTGGCAGGTCAGCGCCGCGTCGTCGTAGAGCGAGACCGCGGCCGCGCGATCGAGATCCTCGTCGGTGAGGGCGCGGATGGCGTCCGCCGCCGCCGCGCTGTTGCGCAGCAGCAGGTCGATCGCCTGGCCCTTCGTGACCGCGGCGTGGGCGTCGGCGTGCGCGGCGTTCATCGCGTCGACGTCCTTGCCCGTCACGCCGGTCACCGGGTCACCCGATGCCACGGTTTTGGCCAGCTGGATTTCCAGCGGGTAGACGCTCGCCACGTGATGGACCACGACGCCGCAGCTACGGCCGTCGTGCGGAAGCGGCGTGTGCCACTCGTTGTCGCACAGCGTGCTGGCGAGCGACGCCAGCGCGCGCGCTCCCTGTTCCAGGCGGTCGGCCAGCAGGCCGGCGCGCACGCTCGCCGCTGCCGGACGAGAGACCATACCGGCCGGGACATTGGAAACGGTTGTCGTCATACACTTGTCCTTTCGGGTTGGGGCGCCTCAGTGCGCCGCCGTCTTCTCTAACCTACGGACGGCATCGGTTCCGAGGCATGTGCGAGCGTCCGGATTACCACGCCTTTCGTCCGACACAGGTGCGGACCACGCCGATCGTCCGGCGCGGCTGCCCGTGCGTCCGGAGGCGCCGGTGAGCGTCCGGAGCGACGTCCTGTCGGACGTGCTGCGCGCGGTGCGGCTGACCGGCGCGGTGTTCTTCGATTTCGAGCTCAGTTCGCCGTGGGTCGCGGAAGCGCCCCCCGCCCACGAGATCGCCGGGTCGGTGATGCCGGGCGCGCACCGGGTCATCGAGTACCACCTGATCGCGCGCGGCAACTGCTGGGGCCATGCGGTCGGCGCCGACCCGATAGCGTTGCGGGAGGGGGACCTGATCGTGTTTCCGCAGGGAGACGGGCACGTGCTGTCGAGCGCGCCCGGCATGCGTTCGGTGCCGGATCACTCGATGTTCGTGCGCCGTTCGTCGCCGCTGCCGCTGGTCTATGAGATGGGCGGCGGCGGCAGCGATCGGGCCCGCGTGGTCTGCGGGTTCCTCGGATGCGACGACCGCCCCTACAATCCGCTGCTCGGCGCGTTGCCGCGGATGATTCACCTGTCGGCGCGCGGTCCGCGTGCGATCACCGGCTGGTTGAGCACGCTCGTCAACATCGCCGTCGCCGAGTCCGGCGCGGGCCGGCCGGGCGGCGAGAACGTGCTCGCGCGGCTGTCCGAGCTCATGTTCGTCGAGGTCGTCCGGCAGTATCTCGAGGCGCTGCCGGAGGCCGAGACCGGCTGGCTCGCCGGGCTCCGCGACGCCGCGGTCGGTCAGGCGCTGGCGGCGATGCACGCCGAGCCGGCGGCAGACTGGTCGGTGGAGGGGCTGGCGCGTGCCGGCGGGTTGTCGCGCTCGGTCTTTGCCGAGCGCTTCACCGACATGGTCGGGCAGCCGCCGATGCAGTATCTGGCGCTCTGGCGCGCGCAGCTCGCGTCGCGGCTGCTCGCCGAGGGTGGCCAGGTCGCCGCCGTCGCCGCCGCGGTCGGCTACGAATCGGAAGCGGCGTTCAGCCGCGCCTTCAAGAAATTCGTCGGGCGTTCACCGGCGGCCTGGCGCCGCGAGGCCGCAGAGCGCCCGGCCGCGCCGACTCGTGCGATGATCGGCCAAGCGAGGTGAACGTGGCACAGGCGCATTCCCACGACCATGCCGGCCATCATCATCACTCCCACGAACACGGCCACGACCATTCGCACGCCGTCAAGGCCGACGCCGACGCCCGTTATCTCACCATCGCGTTCGTACTGATCGTCGCCTTCATGGCGTTCGAGGTCGTCGCCGGCATCGTCGCGCACTCGCTGGCGCTGTTGTCCGACGCGGCGCACATGCTGACCGACGCCGGCGCGCTGGCGCTCTCGCTGGTCGTGCTCCGCTACGTGCAGCAGCCCGGCGGCGAGAGCTTGACCTATGGCCGTCGGCGCGCGGAGGTCCTGAGCGGGCAGGCGAACAGCGCCGTGCTGCTGGTGCTCGGCGTGATCGTCATCTACGAGTCAGTCGAGCGGCTGGTGCACCCGCCCGAGGTTCAGGGGCTGGTGGTGACCGTCGTCGCCGGCATCGGCGTCGTGGTGAATCTTGCCGCCGCGTGGGTGCTGGCGAAGGCCAACCGCGAGAGCATGAACGTCGAAGGCAGCTTCCAGCACATCCTCACCGACCTGTATGCGTTCGTCGGGACGCTCATCGCCGGGGTCGTCATCATGACGACCGGGTTCGTCCGCGCCGACGCGATCGCGTCGATGGCCGTCGCGATCCTGATGCTGCGGTCCGGCTACCAGTTGCAGAAAAAGGCGATCCGGGTGCTGCTCGAAGGGGCGCCGGCAGGCCTCACGCCGCGCGACGTCGGGATGACGATGGCGCGCTGCGAGCACGTCAAGGAGGTGCACGACCTGCATCTCTGGGAACTGGCGCCGGGGCACCCGATCCTGACCGCGCACGTGCTGGTTTCGGCGGGCATCGACTGTCACGGCGCGCGCCGCACGCTCGAGCAGATGCTGCGCGACCAATTCCATATCGAACACACGACGCTGCAGGTCGAACACGCGCCGCGCGAGATTCTGACGATGCAGCGGCGGCCGGGTCCCGCCGTTTAGTACCCGCACTCCGTCCAGCTACCGCTGGATCGACGCGCGCTGCTGCAGATCCTTCAAGAGCCGCTCGAGATCCGCGACGCGCTTCTTCAATTCGTCGATCTCGCCGACCTTTCGCTTCAGGTCGTCGTTCTCGGCCTTGAGCTCCTTCACCGCCTGGATGGTCAGAAGCGGGAGCGCCGAGTAGTCGACGGCCTTGTAGCCGTCGTCGTGCGTGACGACGAGCTCCGGCAGCACCTGTTCGACCTCCTGGGCGATCAGACCGTAGGCCTGGCTGTCGCCGAAATGATGCTCGGGGAACTCGTCGGCGCGCCAGTAGAAGTGAACTGGCTGCAGCGCGGTGAGCCGATCGAGTGTGCGGGCGAACGGCGTGACGCCCTTCTTGTAGCGGCGGTCGGACGCGCAGACGCCGACCAGACCTGACCCGGCGAAGTTCATGACGCATCCGTTGGTACCGCTGGTGCCGACGCGAATGTCGCCGAATACCTGCAGCTTGTCCGTCGCGGTCGGATTGCCACCCGGGATCGCCCAGTCGCCAATGCCGACGTTGCCCGAAGGCAGGATCGCCAGATTGAGGTGCGGAACCGTCGTACCGATCGGCGTGGCGAAAAGCCCGGTCGCTGAGCCCTGCGCCGTGTCGGTGAAGTTCTCCTCGGCGATAACCCCCATGCCGCCGGCGACATCCCCGAATTGCGTGGTGCCATATCCGGTGGCGGCCCAGACCCCGAGCACGTTTCCCGTCTGGGTGGCCGTCGGCGTCGTGGCCGTTCCGTTCGCGAACGCCGCGATGTAGAAGGGGTTGACGTTGCTTCCATTCGTGTAGACGCTGGTCAGGATTCCCGCGTCAGAGCCGGTTCGGCTCACTTCGAGCGGCGCGCCGGGAAACGCCGGGCTGGTGCCAATGCCGACGTTGCCGCTCGGATCTATTGTCATGCTGGGGTTCGACACCGCTGTGCCGACGGCCGTTGTATAGAAATTGAGAAACGATCCCTGCGCGCTGGTCGTGAAGTTCTCTGCCGCGAGAACCGACATGCCGCTGAAGGCGGATCCGAATGACGTCGTCGCGAAGCCGCGGCCGATGAACGTGGTGAGGACGTCTCCGTTCTGGGCTGCGGTCGGCGCGACCGACGTGCCGCGCGCCTTTCGCCCAACGAATGCCGAACCTGTTCCGGTACTTCCAGTAAAACTGCTGGTGACGATGTTCGCGAAGGCCGCGCCCGAGATGGCGTTGCTCACTTCGAGGCTCGCCACCGGCGTGAACGTGCCAATGCCCGCATTGCCGGTCGGTGTCAGCGTCATCCGCACCAGAGGCTGAGTGGTGCCGGTCGGAGTGGTCGTGAAATACACCAGGCTGCCTTGCGCAGCATCCGTCCAGTTCTCGGCCGTCTGGACGAACATGCCGGAGGTCGATCCGCTGAAGCCGGTGGCGCCGAAGCCCTTGCCGCCGATGATCGCGAGTGCATCGCCGTTCTGCGCCGCGGTCGGCGCCAGCAGGGTGCCGCGCGCTTTGCGTCCCACGATCTCCGTCCCGAAGCTGTTCGCGCCATAGGTGGTGCCGTAGATGTTGGCGATGGCGCTGGTCCCGACCAGCCCATTGCTGACGTCGAGCAGCGCGGCCGGCGCCGGCGTGCCGACGCCGATGCTGCCGGTGCTCGTCACGAGGAAGCGCGATGTGGCGCCGATCATGAAATTGATCGAGCCGTCGGTAACGCCGCCCGTCTTGGCGATGTTGTTGATGCGGTACTCGTGCGTGATGTTGTTGAAGCCCTGGAACTGGCTGAGCACGCCGTTGTGGTCGAAGAAGAGCATGCCGGAGTAGGACGTCGCGGTGCTGCCGAGATTCTGGACGGCGAAGCCGGTGAGCCCGCCGTTGGTGTTGGTGTAGCGCACGTGCAGGAAATCGAGCGGCGTGGTCGTGCCGATGCCGACCCGGCCGCCCGTCTCGACGACCGCGGAGTCGCCGACGTCGACGGTGGTGACGTACTTGGCGAGCGTGTTGATGGTGCCCACCTGCACGTCCTTGGCGGTGGCGGTGCTGTCGGCGCCGGAGGTCGCCGCGTCGCCGCTCGCGGCTTTTGGGGAGAGCAGGTAGGCGGACGCGGGATGGCCGCCGAGCGTCTCGGCATCGGCGGCGCGCAGGGCATATGGCACGCTGGTCAGACGTGCCCTGGCGTGTTCGACTTCGTTGACGCCGGCGAACTGCACGCCGAGCCAGCGTTCCTGGCCCTCGGCGAAGAGGGCGAGCGGCAGGCCGTCGGGCTGCGTGGCGCCGAGCTGCACCGCGTAACGCCCGCTGGCATCGAGTGTGACGTCCTGCGTTTCCTGAAAGAGCGCTGTGCCGCCAGTCGGGTCGGTGTAGACCGCCAGCGTGACGACGGCGCTGGCCGGCGCCGGCTGGCCCGACGCCGGTTGATAGGTGCCGGTGACCGTGATGAGACGCGGCACCGACACCGCCGAATTCGCCGGCGACTGTGCCCGCACCTCCGAGTGAGCGGGCGAAGGCACGCCCAAAGCCAGTACACACGTGATGCTGACAGCCGCGACGATGCGCATATCCGCTCCTTCTAAACCGCTGGGGAGCCTTGATGGTGCCTCAAGGACGACTTCGTGGCAACTACCGCG
The DNA here is from genome assembly GCA_036496585.1 of Vicinamibacterales bacterium. NCBI lineage: Bacteria > Pseudomonadati > Acidobacteriota > Vicinamibacteria > Vicinamibacterales > Vicinamibacterales bacterium. Next base: position 1,057 of record DASXLB010000048.1, on the reverse strand, counting down.
CTCCACCGGTCGGCAGACGGATCTCCTTGACCAATCGCTCGAGTTCTGCCACCCGCCTCGCGAGATCGTCGTTGGCCGTCTTCAACGCGTCGTTCTCGGCCTTGAGCTCCTTGACCGCCTGGATCGTCAGAAGTGGCAGCTTGGAGTAGTCGACGGCCTTGTAACCATCGTCGTGCGTCACGACGAGCTCCGGGAGGACCCGCTCGACGTCCTGCGCGATCAAGCCGTAGGCCTGGCTGTCGCCGAAGTGCTGGTCGGGGAACTCGTCGGCGCGCCAGTAGAAGTGGACCGGCTGCAGAGAGGCGACGCGATCGAGCGTCGGCCCGAACGGCGTGATGCCTTTCTTGTAGCGGCGGTCGGACGCGCAGACGCCGGTCAGCTGCGTGCCGGCGAAGTTCCTCACGCAGCCGTTAGTGCCGCCGTTGCCAACGCGGATGTCGCCGAACACCTGCAGCTTGTCGGCGGCGGTCGGGATTCCGTTCGCGTCGGGCGGCGTACCGATGCTGAGATTGCCGTTTGGCAGAAGGGCCATGTTCAGAAGGCCGTCATTCCCTCCGATCGGCGTGGTGCCGAACACGAGGGCGCTTCCGCTTGCGGTCGTCGTGAAGTTCTCAGCCGCAATCGCGGCGACGGCGGCCGCCTCGTTGAAGTTGGGGGATCCGCCATAGCCATTTAACAGAAATGCTCCAAGGAAATCGCCAACCTGGATCACGGCCGGCGCGGCGGCCGTGCCGCGCGCGGTCTGAGCGACGAAAAAGGCCCCCGAATCCGTTCCGTTGGCATACAGCGTAGACACGACAGCCGCGTTGGTGCCGGTCCTGACCACTTCCAGCGGCGCTTGCGGCGCGAACGTGCCGATGCCGATGTTGCCACTCGGATCGACGGTCATCTTCGTGCTGGGCGTATTCGTCCCGGTGGCCGTCGTGTTGAAAAACAGGCGGGTTCCCTGCGCCGCGTCGGTCCAGTTCTCGGCGGCCTGGACGAACATGCCGCCTCGCGTGCCGCTGAACGTGGTCGCGCCGAAGCCGATGGCCAAAAAGGCCGCGAGCGTATCGCC